>JBILPY010000205.1:0-7118 GCA_044373575.1 Prosthecobacter sp.
CTTTATTCAGCGCCGTTCTCAGCGCTGCTGATCTCCAAATCACCGTCGCGCCGCGAGTGAGTGTGGTGGAGCGGGAGGGCATCACGGGCGGCGGACAAATCGTTTCGGCAAGGGATCGGCTGCTGATGTTTTACCCGAATCATCCCGATGACTTCGGCGGCTCTGGCGGCATGGGCGCGAGTGTTTCAGAGGATGCTGGCGCAACGTGGAAAGCGCAGCCGGATGACTGGCCGATGCCGAAGATGGTGGATATGTGGGCTGACAAACTGCGCGATGGCTCGCTGCTCGCGTTTGGCATCCGCTGGGTGCCTGATCCGAAGAAACGCGGCGAGATCACGGCGAAGGATGTGCCTGCGGATGCTTATCAAATCGCGATCTCGAAAGATCAGGGGCGAACCTGGCAGTCACAGACGGCGGTGATCGACTGTCCGGCGGAGTTTGGCGTGATCGCGAGGCCGCTGCCTCACACCTTCGAGGCTGAAAAGGGTGCGCTTTTCATGCCGGCGTATGCATGGGGGAAGCATGGCAATCACGCGCTGCTTTTGACCTCCACAGATCGTGGCAGGCGCTGGACGGTGCTTTCGAGCATCACGACCGCAGCAGCGATGGTGAAGGCAGGTGCGCCAGTGACGACGCCGTGGCTCGAGACGACCGTTTTGCCGACGAAAGGCGGTGACTGGCTCGCCATCGTGCGCACGGGCAGCAGCGCTAAGGCTTCGCTCCTGAGCGTGAGATCAACGGACCGCGGCAAGACATGGTCGGCACCGGAAAAGCTGCCCATCGCAGGCAAACTGCCGACGTTGCAGCTCTTGCCGAATGGCGTGCTCACGCTGCTCACGGCGCACTCGAAGAATCATGGCCGACTTTACCTCTCTGCAGATGGTACGGGCCGCGAATGGAGCCCGGCGCACATCCTCACCAGCTTATGCGGCGGCAATGTAGGCATGACGGTCACGGGCGATGATTCGCTCGTCGTCATCACGCCTGCGAATCGACGCATCGACGCGTGGAGGGTTAAGCTTCATGCGCCGAGTGTGATAACAAAGGATATGGCTGTGCCGACGGAGATCGCATTCGCCAAAGGTGTGCTGTCCTGGTCGGGATCGGCGGCGAGTTACCGGGTGACGCCGGTTTTGATGAAAACGCCCACGGGCTATGATGACACGGAGATTCATCCGCACGCGGTCATCCAAACAGCGGCGACACAGTTCGATCTCAGTCGGCAGATTTTGATTGGAGGCAGCTACCGGTTTGAAATCTCAGCGATGGACCGCGAGGGCCGCATTTCCACAGCGGCGGGCAGTGCGGAATTCGTGATGAAGCCATGACGAAGGTCTCCCCTTGGAGTCGCGTATGGATGTCATGCGTTGTCTCATCGCTCTCCTCGCCACCACGGCGGCATTTGCCGCCGAGGATCTCACTGTTCTCAAAGCAACCCCGGATGGCATCACGCCAGATCAGCAGCTCGAAGTCTGGCTGAAGAAGGAGTTTTACTCGATGGTGGATCGTCGCAGTGAGGCGTTTGAAACGATGATCAAGAGCGAGGCTGCGATGCGTGCGTGGCAGGCGGAACGGAAAGCGTTTTTCCTCAAGCAGATCGGCGGACTGCCGGAGCGCACGCCGCTGAATGCGCAGGTGGTCGGCACGTTGCAGGGGAAAGGCTATCGTGTGGAGAAGATCATGTTCGAGAGCCGGCCTGGATTTCATGTGACGGGGAATTTGTATCTGCCGGAGACACTGCCGCCGTGGCCTGCGGTGCTGGTGCCGTGCGGGCACAGTCATGAAGGCAAGGCGGTGGGGCAGTATCAGCGCGCGTCGATCCTGCTGGCGAAGCATGGCATGGCGGCGATGTGCTACGATCCCGTCGGCCAGGGCGAGCGCTATCAGATGCTCGATCCCACACAGCAGCGGAAGACCTTTGATGATGCGGCTCATGTGCCCACGCCGCATCCGAATGTGCGGCTGATGTGTACGACGGAGCACACAATGATGGGCATCAGCAGCGCCCTCATCGGTGCAAACGTGGCACAGTTTCGCATCTGGGACGGTATGAGGGTGATCGACTACCTGCAAAGCCGCAAAGACATCATTGCGGACAAGATCGGCTGCACGGGCAACTCTGGTGGCGGCACGGAAACGGCGTACCTCATGGCGCTGGATGATCGCATCGCCGCTGCTGCGCCAGGTTGCTATTTGACGACGTTTCGGAAGCTCATCGACACCAAAGGTCCACAGGATGGCGAGCAGAACATCTTCGGCCAGATCGCCTTCGGCATGGATGAGGCGGACTACTGCATCATGCGCGCACCGAAGCCCACGCTCATCTGCGCAGGCACGCGCGATGTGACTTTCGACTTCACGGGCACGATGGATGTGTTTCGCGATGCGAAGCGCTTCTACTCGCGGCTCGGTTACTCCGAGCGCATGGACATCGCCGCGCCTGATGCGCCGCACGGTTTCACCATTCAACTGCGTGAAGCCGTGGCGCGTTTCATGAGCCGCTGGTTGCTCGGCAAAGAGGTGGTCATTCGCGAAGTGGAGTCGCTGCCTGATGCGCTGAATGATGAACAACTGCGCGGCTACAACCAGCCCGACTGGACGCCTGAGCAGCTTCAATGCACGCCGAAGGGCCAGGTCTTGCTCATGCCCGGCGAGCGATCTGTTTTCCAGATCAATGCGGAAACAGCGACAGCGCTGAAGACAGCCCGCAGCAAGGCTTGGAGCGAGCTTTACGACGATGCGAAACGTCAGCTCATCCGCGAAACCATAGGCTTGGAAAACAAGACGAACACCAACAGCGCGAAACCCGGGACCATTGGCAAAATCGAGCGCGATGATTGCACGATCCACAAGCTCGCACTCACCGCCGAAACTGGCCTGCAACTCCCCGCGCTCTTGTTTGAATCCAGGAATCCCAGCGGTAAGGCGACACTTTATCTCCATGGCAACAGCCTGAAGCAAGACGCCGCGCCTGGAGGCCCCATCGACGCATTGGTGAAGCAGGGCCACATCGTGCTTGCCGCCGAGTTTCGCGGCATCGGCGAAACTGAAACCGGCCTGCGGAAGAAAGGCTTCGGCGCGGGGAAGTTTGGCCGCGACAACCTGGAAACACTCACCGCCTATCTCATGGGCAAAAGCTATGTCGGCATGAGAACAGGTGATGTGCAGAGCTGGACACGCTTTCTCAAAGCGAAGTCGGCGGATGTGCAACTCATCGCCATCGGCGAGGCAGCCATCCCAGCGCTTCACGCCGCAGCTCTGGATCGCGATGCCTTCACGTCGATCACGCTGCGGCAGATGATTCCCTCCTGGCAGTCACTCATGGTCTCCGACGAGACTTTCGACCAACTGGTGAACACCGTGCATGGCGTGCTGAAGCATTACGATCTGCCCGAACTCATCGAGATGGCAGGCAAGGATCGTGTCACTCTCATCGAACCCGCAGACGGCATGGGGCGGGCAGTGAAGTGAGGGTGGGGTTCACTTCTTCTGCCCTTTTTTCTTCTTCTCTTTGCGCTTTTCATCACCGTTCCAGCGCAGGTCTTCCCAGCGTGGGGGCTGCATGGAGGCGTCCCACTTTTCCCAGAGCGTTTGCAGCTCGGCTTTCTTCGTGGGGTTTTCAGTGGAGAGGTCCTTTTGCTCAGCGGGATCGGTGGCGAGGTTCACGAGCATGGGCTGCATGTCTTTGGAGGCTTTTACGAGCTTCCAGTCGCCCTGACGCACGGCGTGTTGGACGCCGAAGCGGAAGAAGAGTTCGCGCGGCGCAAGCTTGTCAGTTTTGCCCTCAAGGAGCGGCAGGAGGTTCACGCCATCGAGTGTTTCCACGATTGAAGTGGCATTGGCGGCGGCGAGCGCGGTGGGCAGGACATCGAGCTGGATGACTGGATCATTCACGACTCGTCCGCCGGGGATGTGGCCTTTCCACTGCGCCATCCAGGTTACGCGGATACCGCCTTCCCAGACGAACCATTTGTGGCCGCGCAGGCCCATTTGCTCGGAGATGGGAGACGCGCCGCCGTTGTCGCTGATGCAAAAGATGAGGGTGTTTTCTTCCAGCTTCAGCTCGCGCAGCTTCGTCATGACGGTGCCGATGGCTTCGTCTGCTTCGCCGACCAGCGCAGCGTAGGCTTGCTCGCGTTTGTCGAGATGCTGGAACTTCTCCAGCCACTTCGGCGAGGCGACGATGGGCGAATGCACTGCATTGAAGGAAAGGTAGAGGAAAAAGGGCTTGTCCTTGGTTGACTCGATGAAGCCGCAGGCCTCGCGTGCATAGACGGGCGAGGTGACGGGCTCGCCTTCGAGTTCCTTCACGAGCTCGTTCCCACGGTAAAACGACGGGCCTTTGCCCTCGCCGAGATTGCCGACGGTGCCCATGGCGAAGTCAAAGCCACGTGAGAGCGGCATGAACTCGGCGCTCGTGTCACCGAGGTGCCATTTGCCGACGATGCCAGTGGTGTAGCCTGCAGGTTTCAGGTGCTGTGCCATGGTCTTCTCACTCAGCAGCAGCTCGCGGCCTTCGCGCGTCGGGTTGGCATCGTGTCCGGTGCGGGCCTGGTAGCGGCCGGTCATCAGGCCGACGCGACCTGGCGAGCACACGCAGCCGCTGGAGTAGCCATTCGTGAAGCGTACGCCGTTCGTCGCGAGTGAGTCCATGTTGGGCGTGGGGGCGAGTTTGCCACCGTAAGCGCCGGGTTGCGCCCAGCCCATGTCGTCCAAGTAAAAGATGACGATGTTTGGCTTTTCAGCGGAGATCAGCGGGCTGAGCGCGGAGAGGGCGAGGAAGGCGAGAAGTTTTTTCATGCGTTGCCAGAGGCCGCGCCGAAACGAACAGGATGCGGCCAGACTTTCCTCTTGCTGCATGGCCTGGGCTGGGAAACATCCAGGTTCCCTATCTATGAGCAAAGCCCCCATCAGAGTCGCAGTTACCGGCGCCGCCGGCCAAATCGGATACGCCCTCCTTTTCCGCATCGCTTCTGGAGCCATGTTTGGCCCGGATCAGCCGGTGATCCTCCAGCTCATCGAGGCTCCTTTTGAAAAGCCGCTGGCCGCGCTGGCCGGTGTGGCGATGGAGCTCGATGACTGCGCTTTCCCGCTGCTGAAAGGCATCGTGCAGACCTCCGATCCAGCCGTCGGATTCAAAGACGCCAACTGGTGCCTGCTCGTCGGTGCCAAGCCCCGTGGCCCAGGCATGGAGCGCGCGGATCTGCTCAAGGACAACGGCAAGATCTTCATTGAACAGGGCAAGATCATCGACGCCGTCGCCGCGAATGACGCCCGCATCGCCGTCGTGGGCAATCCTGCCAATACGAACTGCATGATCGCCGCCTCCCAGGCCAAGCGCCTGCCAGCCGAGCGCTTCACCGCCATGGTTCGTCTGGACCAGAACCGCGCCCAGACCCAGCTCGCGCAGAAAGCCGGTGTCGATCTCACCGAAGTGAAGGACATCTTCATTTACGGCAATCACAGCCCGACGATGTTCCCCTCCTTTGCCCACGCCACCATCGCTGGCAAAGCGGCCAAGGAAGTCATCAACGACCAGGCCTGGCTCGAAGGCCCCTTCCTCGAAACCGTCGGCAAACGCGGCGCTGCCATCATCGCCGCCCGTGGCTCATCCTCCGCTGCTTCCGCCGCGAATGCGCTCGTCGATCACGTCCGCTCCCTCGTCACTCCGGGTGCTATTCATTCCATCGCGGTGAAGAGCAACGGTCTATATGGCTTCGACGCCAACGTCTGGGCCGGCATGCCCGTCCGCACCACGACGGCTGGCAGCTACGAAGTCATCACCGGCTACGAGATGGACGACTTCGCGAAGTCCAAGATCGCCGCGACGAACAAGGAGCTCGTCGATGAGCGCTCGTTCGTGGCCGAGATGCTGTAACCCGATCCCCTCGATCCCTGAGCCGCCCACGGATGCCGAACATTCGTGGGCGGCTTTTTTCAGAACCTTCCCCAGATGTCAGCCGCTCCGATTCAGTTTTTCAATCGCCTCACTCAACGTCTCGAAACCGAAGCCGTGTATGGCGAGGGGCCGCTGCGTTTTGTGTATGAAAATCCGCTCGGGCAGCTTGCGCTTCATGCGCTGGTAAAGCGGGCCTTGTTCTCCCAGTGGTATGGCTCGCGCATGGACTCGCCGGCGAGCTCGGCACGCATCGCGCCCTTCATCGAGCAATTCGGAATCGATGTCGCCGAGTTCGCGGAGCCGGTGGAGAACTTCAAGAGCTTCAACGATTTCTTCTATCGCAAGCTCAAGCCTGCCGCGCGGCCCATCGTCGAGGACGAAAAGGCCATCGCATTGCCAGCGGACGGGCGTCATCTCGTGATCCCCGATGTCTCGCAGTGCCGCGACTTCCTGGTCAAAGGCGTCCGCTTCGAAATCGCCACCCTGCTCGGCGACAGCGGGCTCGCCTCGCGCTTCGAGAAAGGCAGCGTGCTCATCTCCCGGCTCTGCCCCACCGACTATCACCGCTTTCATTTCCCCTGCGGCGGCATCGCCGAGTCGCCACGCATGATCCACGGGCCGTTGTTTTCCGTGAGCCCCATCGCGCTGATGAAGCGCCCGAGCATCCTTTGGGAAAACAAACGCTACGTCACTCGGATGCGCACGCAGGGCTTGGGAGACATCGTCTTCCTCGAAGTCGGTGCCACCTGTGTCGGCAGCGTCGTCCACACCGCCACACCGGGTCAAATCATCCGCAAGGGCGATGAAAAGGGTTACTTCCGCTTCGGTGGCTCCTGCGTGATCACGCTCTTCGAGCATGGTCGCATGCGCTTCTCCGATGACTTGATCGAGTACAGCGCCGCTGGGCGCGAAGTCTATGCCCGCATGGGCGGCGAAGCCGGGCGCGTGCTCTGAGCTTTGATTTGACGATCCGGGCGGGAGCGCGTTTCTCTGGCCACATGATTTCAAGTGTAGGGAGAATTCTTCTTTGTCTCCTCATCGCGGCGGGTGTCACCGGCTGCGTCGCTCCTGTGTCACTGGGCACCAACCATCGCACCCAGGCGCAGTGGGAGTATCAGCACTACTTCGCCGCCTCGGGGGCCCGTTTTCGCTACCATCCGTATGGCGGCCAGGGTCGTGTCTGGACCACGCAGATGGAGCGGACGTATCAGGCGTATCG
>JBILPY010000206.1:0-7115 GCA_044373575.1 Prosthecobacter sp.
TCACAAAACTCCCCGATGGCAGTGAAGCTCGACTGCCGATTTCGAGTGTGCATGGTCGTTATTTTTTCGCCTCACTTGGCACAGGCACGGCTCAGCCAGAAAAGCCCGCAGCAGGCTTCATTCCGCTCGATGGCAAAGCTCCCGATGCCGTCCCCACGGTGCAAGCGGGTCCAGTGGAAACCAAGCGCAGTAACATCGCACTCAATGCCAAAGCCAGCGCATCGAGTGAAGAGATCGACAAAGGAAACACCGCTGACAAAGCCATTGATGGCAAAGGTTCACGCTGGTGCCCGGGCAAGGGTCAAAATGGCGAGTGGCTCACCGTTGACCTCGGCAAAACGCAGCCGCTCACAGGCTATCGCGTCTCATGGGAGGACGATAGACCTGCTTATCGCCACAAGGTCGAAGTGTCCGATGACAACCAAGCGTGGCATCTCGTGAGCGATGCATCATTACTCGAAAAAACAGGTCCTCACGCCGCCGATTTCAATGCTAAGGGTCGCTATGTACGCATCACTTATCTGGGCATGAAGGATCGCGAGCATACCTACGGCAGCATCCGTGAGTTTGAAGTGCTCGGTGCGCCGGAAACCGTGAGCGCCACGGCCCTGCGCGCACCACTCATCCCCGAAAATCATCCTGACAGCGAGTGGCTGAAAGACATCACCTTGCCCGAAGGATTCACCGCTAGCATCTTCGCACATCCGCCCGCAGTCAGCTATCCTATTTTTGTTAGCGCCACTCCAGATGGCACACTGTTTGTTGGTTGCGATGGCAATGGCAGCGGTGGTCGTGATAAAGATCGTGGCCGTATTCTGCGCCTTCGAGACCTTGATCACGATGGCCGTGCAGATGAGTCCAAAGTTTTTGCTACAGTGGACTCGCCACGCGGAGTTGCCGTGGACGGAAACAACCTCTACGTCCTGCATCCGCCGGACCTTAGTGTTTTCATCGACAAGGATGGTGACGGCATTTCCGATGAGCAACGAACGCTGGTGAAAGGCATTGGTTTTGGGATCGACAACCGCAGCATTGACCATGCTTCCAACGGTATCGAACTCGGCATCGACGGCAGGATTTACTGCGCCATTGGCGACTTCGGCATGCTCAATGCCGAAGGCACCGATGGCCGCAAGCTCACACTCCGTGGCGGTGGCGTAGTAAGCGTGCGCACCGATGGCACAGGCCTCGAACTCTACTCGCGCGGCACCCGCAACATTCTCGAAGCAGCCGTCAGCCCGCTGCTCGATGTCTTTGCGCGCGATAACACCAACGATGGCGATGGTTGGGACGTTCGCTTCCATCACGCTACCGCACTGGGCGAGCACGGTTATCCCACGCTTTACAAAAATTTCTCCGATGAAGCAATCGCACCACTCGCCATCTACGGCGGCGGCAGCGGCATGGGTGCCGCATGGATTGATGAACCGAGCATGCCGAAGGAATGGAACAATGCGCCCTTCACTTGTGACTGGGGCCGCAATCTGATCTATCGTCACGGCCTAACGGAAAAAGGCGCGACCTTCACCACCGATCAGCGTGAATTTTTCGGAGCCACGCGGGTGAACGATCTAGATGTCGATGCCCAAGGCCATATCTACGTCGCCAGTTGGAAAGGCGCGACCTTCTCCTATGTCGGCCCGGAGGTCGGCTATCTCGTGCGATTAGTCCCCAATGGAAAAACTACTTCCACTCTTCCTGATTTCGCCAACGCCAGTGCCGCCGAGTTGGCAAAAATGTTAGAGAGCCCGAGCCATCGTATCCGCCTCGCGACTCAACGCGCACTCATCGCCAAAGGTTCATCGGATTCACTCGAACAACTCGCTGCGGACAAAACAAAATCTCTCCCCACGCGCATTGCCGCCTTGTTTGGCTTGAAACAAATCAAAGGCGCTGCTTCTAACGAATCCATCACGAAACTCATTGCCGATGAATTCATTTCCTTGTGGTTACTGGGGAAAATCTGGGGGAATTGGTGCGCGCATATGCCGTTGTTCTGTTAGGCAAATTGAAAACTATCGCAAACGCATCAGCGGTCCGTTGTTAGATCGCATCGACATTCACGTTGAGGTTCCCTTGATCAATTTCCGCTAGCTTACTTCGGATACGGACGCCGGTGAGTCATCGGCGGTGATCAGGGAAAGGGTCGCCGCTGCGCGCAACATCCAAGTCGCTCGTTTGATGACGGCCAAGCTAACAACCAATGCTGCGATGGGCGCGAAGCAGGGGCGCGAGTTTTGTAAGCTCGATGCCGAGGGCAAAGGCTACCTTGAACATGCGATGGAGCAGATGAACTTTTCAGCCCGCGCTCATGATAAAATTTTGAAAGTTGCTAGAACCTTGGCCGACCTCGCAGGTAAACCTGACATCACAAGTAACGAGGTTTTAGAAGCGATTCAATTCCGTTCTCTGGACCGGCAGTTGTTCGAGTAAGGATATGTTAGGGAGTTGCGTTATTTTCTGAGCCTTTTGGGGATTTCGTCAGCGCCCTTACCCGCCAAAAGCCGTAGCGAGTTTATGATCACCAGCAGAGTCGCGCCGGAAACTGCGACGAGTGCGCCCTGCGGCAGGCCACTTACGTCATGACCGTGCTCGCAGCCGCAGCATGCGGGCTTTCCTTCGTTCTCGTGGTGGGCGGACATGCTTGCGGTTGCCAGTTAGGGAATCACTCGTCGCAGGTGCAGGCGTATTCCGGGTTGCTGCATCCCTTGCAGATGCTGAGATCGAGCGGTATGCGGAAATTCTTGGATTTCGCTTCGGCGGTGCCTTTCACTTGGACGACGATGGTGTAGTGCTCGCCCTCGGGGAGAGGAGTCTTCGATACGAGCATGTCGCCCTTTTTCTCTAACTCCAGTTTCACCTTGCCGGTGGGTGCCTCGGCGGTGGCGGAGACGATCTGAACGGTGGCGGGCTGGGCTTTCATGGAGGCATCATAAAATGCGATGCTGATGGTGCGATCCTTCTCAATGAAGAACTCGGCCTGTTGGTTTTCGATTTCAAGGATACGGCCTTTGCGAGGCCCTGCTTTAACAGTGACTTCGGCGAGGGCGCTGCCGGTAAAGGCGACGAGTAGGGCGGCGGTGATGAGCTTGCTAATGGTTTTCATGATTCGATTGTTTGTTGGTTTCTTGGTTTGGTTTTTCTCTCTAACCACTCGTAGAGCAAGGGCACGACAAGCAGGGTGAGGAAAGTGGAGGTGATGATCCCGCCGATGACGACGGTTGCAATCGGGCGTTGGACTTCAGCTCCGGCTCCGGTGGCTATGGCCATGGGCAGGAAGCCGAGCGAAGCGACGAGCGCGGTCATGAGCTTCGGCCTGAGCCGGGTGAGCGTGCCTTCTACCACGGCGTCGCGCAGGGATTTTCCTTCTTCGCGGAGTTGGTTGATGAAGCTGATGAGCATGATGCCATTGAGCACGGCGATGCCAGATAGGGCGATGAATCCGACGGCGGCGGAGATGGTGAAGGGCATCCCGCGTATCGAGAGCGCAAAGATTCCGCCGGAAACGGCGAGAGGGACGCAAACGAAGATCAACACAGCTTGGCGCAGTGATTTGAAGCTCAGGAAAATCAGCACGAAGATGAGGCCGAGGGCGAGTGGCACGACGACAGCGAGGCGCTTCTTCGCTTCCATCAGATTCTTGAACTGGCCACCGAACTCGAAGTAATAGCCATCGGGAAATTTCACTCGCTCGTGAATTTCTCGCGTGGCTTCTTCCACGAAGCTGGCGGTGTCGCGGCCACGGACGTTGATCAAGACGGAGACGCGGCGCTGGGTATTTTCGCGGGCGATCTGGTTCACCTGATCGACGAGTTTCACTTTTGCGACTTGGCCGAGTGCGAGTAATGCGCCGTCTTCAGTGCGCAGCGGCAGGCGCTCCATGGCGGGGAGATCGGCGCGGCGGTCTTCGGATAGACGGACGATGACGGGAGTGCGTCGGTTGCCCTCGATAAGCGTGCCGACATCCGATCCGGCGAGCGCGGTTTCTATCAGGCGGTTCAGATCGTCGGCGTGGACGTTGAACTTCTGCATGGCGTCGCGGTCGGGCTGAATCTCGATCATGGGAACCTTGCCGATGGCGTCGAACTCGGTTTCCGCACCGCCAGGGATGCTGTTGAGGACGAGGCGGACTTCACCGGCCAGCCGCTCTAACTCATCGTAGTTTTCGCCATAGATTTTGCAGAGCAAGTCGGCGCGGGAGCCAGCCATGATTTCGTTGAAACGCATCTGAATGGGCTGGGAGACGAGGAGGTTTTGGCCGGGGACGAGATCGAGCATGCGTTTCCTCATGAGTTCGCCAAGGGCTTCCTTGGTGATGCGCTGGCCATCGATGTTACGCCATTTCTCACGGGGATGAAGCATGACGTAGGTATCGGAAACGTTCGGCCCCATGGGATCGGACGCGAGTTCGGCGGTGCCGATGCGGGAGAAGACATCGCGGATCTCGGGGAAATCGCGTCGCAGGATGTTCTCGGATTGCTTCTGTAGATCGACTGAGGAAGTGAGTCCTGCGCTGCTGCTGCGGATGAATTGCAGGGTGATGTCGCCCTCGTCGAGCTGCGGGATGAACTCGGAGCCGAGCCGGGAAAAGACGACGAGCGAGAAGCCGAAGAGCGCGAACATGGGCAGCACGACCAGCCAACGGAAGCGCAGGCCGAAGGTAAGCAGCGGCGTGTAGAGCTTCTTCACGAGTGTGACGAGCCAGTTGTCTTTTTCCCGGATATTTCCACCTAGCAGGAACGAGCAGAGCACGGGCATGAGCGTCAGGGCGAGCACTAGCGAACCGCCGAGCGCGAGCATGACAACGACGGCCATCGGGGTGAACATTTTGCCTTCGATGCCTTGGAGTGCGAGGATTGGTAGATAGACGACGGTGATGATGAGCACGCCGAAAAACATCGGGTTTGCGACTTCTTTGGCGGAATGGAGGACTTCGCGGGAGCGTTCCTGGACGGTGAGCTTGCGTCCGAGCGCATGTTGTTTCTCTCCGAGGTGACGGACGATGTTCTCCACCATGACGACCGCGCCGTCGATGATGAGGCCGAAGTCCACGGCTCCGAGGCTCATGAGATTTCCGGATAGGCCGAGCCTCACCATCCCGGTCATGGCGAAGAGCATGGAAAGCGGAATGACCAGTGCGACGATGAAAGCAGCGCGGAAATTTCCTAGCAGGGCGAAGAGCACGACGACGACGAGCACCGCGCCTTCAAAGAGATTTTTCTCCACGGTGTGGATGGTGCGGTCCACCAACTCGCTGCGGTCATAAACGGTTTTGATCGTCACACCGGCGGGTAGTTTTTCCTGAATCTCCTCCAGCTTGGTGCGGACGGATTGGGCGACAAGGCGGGTATTTTCCCCGGCGAGCATGATGGCTGCACCGATGATGGCTTCTTCTCCTTCGTGAGTGCTGGCTCCGGTGCGGAAGGATGAGCCGATGGCGACTGTGGCCACCTCGCTGAGGAGGATAGGTCTAATGCCCGCACCGAATTTCAAGGGCAGCTTGGCGATTTCCTCGGCTGATGTGACGCGGGTCGGCGCGCGGACGATGAGTTGCTCGCCACCGATCTCAACGTAGCCGCCGCCCGCGTTTTTGGTGTTTTGTTCGACGAGTTCGGCGAGGGCATCGAGCGAAAGTCCGGCTGCGGCGAGTTTCGCTGGATCTGGCTGGATGATGAGTTCGCGTTCATAGCCGCCGCTGCGGTTGACTTCGGCTACGCCTTGGGTGCCGCGCAGGAGGGGTTTCACAGTGTATTCCTGGATCTGCCAGAGAGCCATGAGTTGGGCCTCGCGAGTAGCGGGCTTGTCCTTGGCATCCGCCGTGTAATCGAGGGTATAGTAGAATATTTCCCCGAGGCCGGTGGCAATGGGTGCGAGCTTGGGAGAGAGGCCGGGCGGGAGGTCGTCGAGCACGCCTTGCAAGCGTTCGGTGACGAGCTGGCGCGTTCGATAGAGATCGACGCCGTCCTTGAAAGTCATGGTGACTTGGGAGAGGCCGAACTTCGAGAGCGAGCGGAGTTCCACCATTTCCGGCAGGCCGGCCATCTCGCTTTCGATGAGGAAGGTGACGAGTTTTTCGACTTCCTCCGGCGCGAGCGCGGGGACGGAGGTGTTGATCTGAACCTGCGGATTGGTGATGTCTGGCACTGCGTCGATGGGCAGCCGCAGCATGGCCCAAATGCCGACACCGATGAGGACGACAGTGCCAAGCAGGACGGCCACGCGCTGCCGCATGACGGCTTCGAGGAGAAAATTGAGCATGATATGTTAGTTGTTAGTGTCCGCAAGTGCAGGCTTTACCTCCGCGGAGGACTTGGAGCTCCGCCATCCAGAGGGATATGACGGGTGTGGTTACGATTTCATCGCCGGAATAAAGGCCGTCGGTGATTTCAACGAACTTGTTGTTGGCAGCGCCGGTTTTGACGGGGCTACGCACGTAGAACGAGCCGTTGACGGTGTAAACAAAGCTGCCTTCGGCGGTTTTTAACAATGCGGAGACAGGCACGGCGGCAACCGCGCCGCTGGCTGGAATTTGCACGTTGCCTCTCAATTGGCTGCCGGGCGTGAGCTGGCCTGCGGTGGTGACGGTGACCTCAAGATCGCCGGGCATGCCGAAGGGAATCTTCTCCACGGATTGAACGGTGCCTTTGATGGAGTCGATGGAAATTTCCATGCCTGGCTTGATGGCCGATGTGGATGGGACGGTGCCGCGTGCTTCGTTAGACTGGGTCGCGGTGAAATCCAAGGTGATCGACGAGGCGATTTCCTCCTCGCCGACTTCCGCGACGGTGAAGCCGATGGATTTTTTCATTTCATCGGTGAGGGAAAGGCCTTCGCCCTTTTTGAACTGTGCGCCGTTCTCGGGAGTTTTCTCCGCAGATTTGGCAGCGGATTCGTTGCACGAAGTGCAGAGGATCGCGCAGAGACTTGATAGAATGATGACGATTGATTTTTTCATGACGTTACTTGGTTTGAATTTTGGAATCGGCTGAACCGGTGAGTTGTTCGAGTTCGAGCGAGGCGCGGAGCACTTCAAGGCGGGTTGCGTTGATGGCTTCAGTGGCTTCGAGGTATTTGTCCTGCATCTCAATGTAGGTGCTGATGGGGACGGCTCCGAG
>JBILPY010000207.1:0-7060 GCA_044373575.1 Prosthecobacter sp.
CAAAGCCTTCCTCCGCCTGCTCCCCGTACTCTTCGTGAGCTACATGATCGCCTATGTTGACAGGGTGAACGTGGCCGTGGCGAAGCTGACGATGGTGAAAGACATGCCCGCCTTCACGGAGGCCGTCATCGGCTTTGGCAGCACACTTTTCTTCATCGGTTACTTCATCTTGGAGATTCCAGGCTCGCTGATGGTAGAGCGCTGGAGCGCGCGAAAGTGGATCTGCCGCATCATGGTGAGCTGGGGGCTCATGGCAGCGCTGACCGCCTTTGTCACGACACCGAAGGAGTTCTACACCGTGCGTTTTCTGCTCGGGTTGGCCGAGGCGGGCTTCTTCCCCGGTGTGATCATCTATCTCACGCATTGGTTCACCGCGCGCGATCGTGCGAAGGCGCTGTCCTACTTCCTCATCGCCACGCCCTTTGCCCAGATGCTGAGCCCGATTTCGAGCTGGCTGCTGAAGTTTGGCACCACCGAGGTATTGAAAAATGGCGAGACGCTCGTGCATCCGCCTCTCCTCGGACTCGTGGGCTGGCAGTGGGTGTACATCTTCTGGGCCATCCCCGCCATCGTGCTCGGCATAGGCGTGCTCTGGCTGCTCACAGACAGGCCGCGTCAGGCGAAATGGCTCACGCCCGAGGAAAGCGAGGCGCTGGAGACGGAGTTGGAGCGCGAGCGCCAGCTCAAGACGCGCGGCAAGCGCATGACGGTCTTGGAGGCATTCGCTCATCCCAAAGTGCTGCTGCTCTGCGCGGCTTACTTTTTCATCACCACCTGCAGCCACAGCATGGAGCTTTTCATGCCCAGCGTGATCAAGAATTGGTATGCCCTTAGTCGTGATCAGTTCACCTGGCTCATCGTATTGCCGCCACTTCTCGCGCTGTGTGGGCAGCTCTTTGGCGGCTGGAGTTCAGATCGCTTTCAGGAGCGTCGGCTCCATGCCTGCGTGCCCATCGCCATCGGTGCGCTCGCGATGCTGTGTGCACCTCTGACAAAGGGGAACCTCGCGCTGACCATGGTCTGCCTTATGGTCGCCTTCGCCGGATTTAAAACGTACATGCCTGCCTTCTGGTCACTGCCCAGTCTCTTCCTTGCCGAGTCAGCCGCTGCGGGCAGCATCGGGCTCATCAATTCTGTCGGCAATCTCGGCGGAGCCACGGGGCCGTGGATGATCGGCTGGATCAAGGACACCACCGGATCGTATGCCAATGGATTCTATTTCCTCGCCGCATCCATGAGCATCGCCGCATGCATCGTCTTCTTCCTTGGCCTGGGCATCAAGACAAACTCGAAGTCATCCTGACACCATGTCGGAGCAGCCGCCAGTCGCCCTGATCACCGGTGGAGCGGGAGCGCTCGCCAGGGCGACTCGTGCGGAGCTGGAAAGCCAGGGCTGGTGTGTCCACGCACCTTCACGCGAAGAGATGGATGTCACGGACAAAGCCCAGGTGCAGCGCGTCATCGGCGGGCTCGGGCGGCTAGATCTGCTCATCCACAACGCCGGCATCACACGAGATACTTTGATGCTCAAGATGACGGAAGCCGAGTTCTCCGACGTGCTCGCCGTGCATTTGAAGGGAGCCTTTCTCTGCTCCCAGGCCGCCCTGAATCTCATGGTGAAACAGCGAGCCGGACACATCATCCACATCGGTTCCTACAGCGCGCTGAGCGGTCCCGCCGGTCAGGCAAACTACGCTGCGGCAAAGGCAGGCCTCATCGCCCTCACGCAATCCATCGCTGCTGAATATGGTGCGCGTGGCATTCGGGCGAACTGCGTGCTGCCCGGCTTTCTCGAAACGAAGATGACTCAGCATCTCCTTGTTGAGGAGGCACAGCGCCAGCGTGTGCTTTCCGCTCACACCCTGGGCCGTCTAAACACGCCCGAAGACGCCGCACGCTTCATCGCCTTCCTTCACACGATGCCGAACATCAGCGGCCAGGTCTTCCAACTCGACAGCCGCATCTCGCGCTGGACCTGAGTCACGGCCACTCCCGCAGCATCGCCAGACCATCGCGGAAGCGTGGGGCTAGCGCGAGACAGTCCAAAAGATGCTTCTTCGCCTGAACGGCATCGGTCTCACGCAGCAGCTTCGCGAGGCGGAAATGCGTCATCGCCGCGCCCGCAGGATCAAGGATGAGGACACGGCGATAGGCGGCGATGGAGCGGTCCTTTTCACCAAGAGCATCTGCGGCATCCGCCATGGCCTGCTGCGGCGTGCGGAGGAAGGGATTCAGGGCAAGAGCACGCTCGGCATTGGCGCGAACCTGCGGCCAGTCCTGCTTCTTTTGATCCAGCTCAATGAGTCGGAGGAAGATCGGCATGGCACTCGTCTCGTGCTCGGCGATCTGACGCAGCACGGCGATCTCTTCTTCGTCTCTCTTCAATTCGCGAAGGGCGTTAGCCTTCAGTTGGTAGCCTCCGTCACCACTGAAGTCCTCAGGCACGAGGGTGATCAAAAGTTCGGCAAGTGGTAGCATGTCGGCCCATTTCTCCTGCTCGATGAGGGCGTCGATCTGCCGATGGATGGCCCACAGGCTGTCGGCGTTTTTCTTCGTGAATTCGGCGAGCGATTCGGGATCGAGCGGGTTCACGTCTTCCGCTTCGGGCTTCTTCCAGTCAGCCTTTTCACCGAAGGCCACCGCCTTGGCTTTGAGATGCTTTTCAAAAGCAGGCTCCAGCTTCTCCAGCGGTTCCGTGTTGTCCGTGATGGCATCATTGATGCGCTTTCCAGCAGCTAGATCACGCAGGATGGCTTGGAACTTCTCGGGGCCAAAACGCTCCAGCAGATATCCCACGACCTGACTGCTCTGGTAGTAGGCGAACATGAGGTGGTCATCGCTCTCGGCATTCAGGAAGGCGCTGCTGAGCTGGCTAATGGGCTTCGCGGCTTCCTCCTCCAGGATCATACGGCGGAAGGTGGCATCCATCGGCATGCCCCAGATGGCATTGCGCTGGCTTTCTTCGTGGACGCTGATGCCCTCGCTCAGCCAGCGCGGCATCTTGTTTTGCGTCAGCGTAAGCGTAACGACGTGACAGAACTCATGCCAAAGCGTGCTCTGCCAGTTGTTGCGCCCATGCGCTAGTCCGCCAGGGCTGTTCATGGTGATGACGGTGCCGAAGCACACACCGAGCAGCCCCTGCCCGCCGAGACTGCCAAAGGTGCGGATGGCGAAATCCTGCTGCTGCCCGAAGAACTCGACCATCACGGGCCGCTTCAAATCGAGCCCATACTTCGCCGTGAGCACCGTTTTGGCCTCGCGCAGCAAGGCGAGCGCTTCTTCGCCATAGATCGGCCAGTCGCGCTTCGGCATCTTGAGGATGAAGTCATCGAACGTTTGCGTCGTGAAGCCCGCCATCTCCTTCTCCAGCAGGCCGATGTTATGCGCCTGCACGTTGTAGCCATCCTTTTCGCGAATCTCGGCAGCGAGCTTCCAGGCCTCCTCTTCTTCACCGAGGCGAAGCAGATCGTGCGTCAGCGCGACCTTGGCGGGTAGGTAGTTTGGATCAAACTCCAGCGCCTTCCGCTGATGTTTCGAGCCTTCGGCAAAGCGGTAGGCACGTGAAAGCACACGGCCGATGGTGTGATCGACTTCGGGGTTCTTGTCCCAGCGCTTCAAGCCATTCGCGCGAGCTGACTCAAACCTCTTCACATCTGCCGCACTCAGATGCGTGATGGCGGCCAGCAGCGCCCAGGCTTCGGGGCAGTTGTCGCGGTATTCGAGCACCTTTTGCACGAGCCCGGCGGCATCGAGGAACTTCTCCGCACCAATCATCGACTCCGCCTGATTCAGCAGAGCCACCGAGTGAACCGGATTCAGCTCCAGCGCACGCTTCAGACTCTCCAGCGACTTTTCCCGATCTCCATTGGCAAAGGCCAGCGCGAGTCCAACTCGCAGCTCGGCCGTCTCACCACAGGCTTTCAATCCCGCACGAAAGACATCCGCTGCCCTCGTTGCATCATCTTTGGATAAGGCCAGATGCCCCTCCGCGAGGTAGGCTGGTTCAAACTTCGCGTCCTTCTTTTGCGCGACCTGGAAATACTGCTGGATCACCTTCTTCGCATCCGCTCCGAGAGCGAGCGCCGCCTGACCGAGGGCCACCCAATCCGCTGCGGTCCGATTTTTGGGCTGCTGCGCACGTGCTGCATCATTCACCGCCTTCAGCGCTTCATCGGCGATGTCCTTCCGCCCGATCCGCCGAGCATTGTCATGCTGGAGCATGAGCAGTTCGAGATGACCAGGGAAGGTCTTCACCGCGAGCTGCACTTCATCGCGGGCCTCGACCTCGCGCCCCAGATTCATTAGCGCCTGGATGCGCATGATGCGCCAGTCGGGTGATTTGAAGCCCTGACGGATGGCTCGCTCACAGATCAGCGCCACATCGTCGTAGCGGCCTGCGGCCAAGACGCGCCGCATGGGCTCCAGATTATCTTCCTCGAAGATCTTCTCCAAATCCTGACCGTGAAGGGCAGAACAAAGCGTGAGGAGGAGCAGAGCGCGTCGCATGACAGCAAAGAACGCGCCCGGCGGTGGCTTTTCTCAAGCCTTTGGTAGCACGCCCGTGTCCTGAAGGATGGCGAGGATATGCTTGCGCTCGGATTCGCCGAGGTAGTCGAAGGTTTCGCTCTTGTCTTTTCCTGCCAGCACATCGCCGAGCATCTTGAGCACGGTGGTCTTCAGTGTCGGCGTCAGATGACGGAAGGTCAGCGAGTGAACCATGAAACTGCAACGGTGTTTGAAGAGCCGCGTGTGAAGCTGGAAGTCCTTGAGTGAGCGGCTGTCCGCCGACTTGGGAGCACTGGCGGTGAAGGCCGTTTGGAAGTCCTCCTCACCCTCAATGCCACCTTCAGGCAAAGCGGCTTCGTCTTTGAAAAGCAGCGCCTCGATCACATCCTCGGCCATGTGGTCAATGATGCGACGAGCCGTGCCAACGGGCTCGCTTTGCACCGGCTCGCCGAGCTCTTTTTGCAGGCTGGTCTGCATGTGCATGGCGCGCATGGCGGTGTGATTCGCCTTCGTCAGCACATTCTGCACGGAGGTCTGATGCTCCAGCACCATGAGGGCCACGATGTCGCTCTTCTTGCGCTTGTAGGGGCTGGTGTCGAAGAAGCTCGTGAGGTCCGTGATGTTCGCCCCTTTCTCGATGGGCATGTCGCAGGTGTTGTCTGGCTTTTCAGTGGCCGTAACATTGCCGCGATGAAGCTGGCTGCCGTGTTTACCAGTGACATACCAGCCACCCCAACGGTCGGAGAAAGGCGTGGTGGTATCCACCACCGTGCTGCCCTGACTCATGATCGGGTGGCCTTCGGGGCCAGGAAACACGGAGCGTACGATGACGCCGGGAACTTCCGGAGTGAAAGGCCCACCGTGACAACTGAGGCAGCTCTGATCACGCTCGAAATGCAACGGCTTCGAGGCCTCCACCTCAGGATCAAGCAGGTAAAAGATAGGGCCGAGCTTTGGATCAATGGTGGAGACTTCGATCGAACCACCGACGGAGTAGCCCACATAGGCGTCATCAGAAAAGTAGATCACACGAGGTGTCTGCGGATTGATGCGGTCGTTCTGCTTGCTCGTTTTCGAGAAGACCATGACCTGCGACTCCTCAGGGATGCCAAAGCACTTCAGCACCCCGCGCAGCACGCTCCAGGCATCCTTGCGGTCGATCTTCACCTTACCCGCGAGCAGCATTTTCTCCAGCGCCTGGGCCGCATCACGCGGCTGGGTCCCCGAGTAATGGATCGGTGCCTGCTCATACTCGTCCTCCGCCTGCACAATGGCAGGCAAAGCGAGGAGAAGGAGCAGACGGATGCATTTCATGGCGGGTTGGTGAGAGGGTTACGTGCTGGCGCTGCCAGCTATTGCCCACCGATTGGCGCGAACTACGCCAGTATTGCGAACCACGCCCTCTTGGCATGAATTCCCTACTTTAACGGCGGCAGCTTCGCCGAGTAATGCACGGCGCGGTGACGGTTGTCATCGAAGGCAAAGTGGAGCCATTGGCCGTCTTTGCTGACAAAGCCATCGGGATAGTTCATGCGGCCTTTGGGGCCATCGACGGATTCCTGCTGGAGCACGCGCTGATAGGGCCAGGTCTTCATGCCGTCGAAGCTGATCCACAGCGCCATGGGGCTGCGGTGCTTACTGTTCGGATTGTGCAGGATGGCGACGCTGTCGCCGCCGAGGTTGTAAAGCGTGGTCTTGCTGCCGGGATTCGGTATCTCGGTGACGCTGGCGAATTCGGGCCACGTCTTCCCACCATCCTTGGACACCGCTTTGTAAAGTAAGCCGCCCAGACCATCGGCGCGGATGACCATGGTGATGCGGCCGTCAGGATGCTCAAAGAGATCGTTCTCCGCCCAGCCGAAGTAGCGACTGTTCGGCGTGAGGCGGATGTTGCCATGCTCGCTCCAGGTCTTGCCGCCGTCGCTGCTGATGAGGACGCCATTGCGTGGGTTGGTGAAGGAGCGGTCGAGAGGCGCTTTGTCCTGCTCGTCGTCCGGGCCGATGTAATGCTGGAACGGGATCATGATGCGACCGTCTTTGCAGACGATGTGCTTGCGGATGAAAGTGCGTTCCTTGAGACGTCCGGGGACCTCGATGGGCTTGCTCCAAGTCTTGAACGAGTCATCGCTGGTGAGATACCACGAGCGCCAGTCGTTCGCCCAGTGCCTCGAGTGCGTGGAGAAGAACAACGTTGCGCGCTGACCGGTGATCATGAGTTCCGTTGGGCCTTGGCCGATGGTTTTGCCCTGGCGCGGGAAGCCTACATCGAAGGGGGTAAGCGGTGTCCAAGTCTTGCCCATGTCCGTGCTACGTGTCACGCCGGTGTAGTTCAGTGGAGAGGGCTCGGTGTCGCCACCAGCCAGGATGAAGAGAATCCAGGAGCCATCGGGCAGCTCACGCAAAGTCGTGTCACAGACCATCTTATTCGGCGTGATGCCATCATAGGGGATGCTCTTGAAGTCCTGCTTCGCGTCCTCGGCAGCCTGCGCGGTCCATTTCGGATCAGGCTTGATCGACTTCGGTAAATGCGGCGCGTGGGCTTTGTTCACGACGG
>JBILPY010000774.1:0-7048 GCA_044373575.1 Prosthecobacter sp.
GAGAAGTTGCCGATGGTCTTCAGGTTGCTGCCCAGACCCACATTCGTGCCGTTTCTGGCGACGAGTTTCAGCGTGCCGTCGCTGGCGTTGCTGAACAGGCAGCGGCTATTGACGTTGGCCGTGATGCCCGCGCCGCGCACTTCACCGGTGAAGGCGATGTAGCCGGCTTCATTGATGACGGGAGGGCTGAAGCTGAAGTGGGTCGCGCCAGGAAGACTTGGCGCCGCTTGGGTGTCACTGTAGAGGAGCACCAGCGGCTGGCCGACCATCATACCGCTGTGCAGGCTGGCGTCAGCATGGCGGATCTGCACCGCCGTGGCGGGCACGCCGCTGGAGTTCAGAGCTGGCGATGAACCAATGAAGCTGTAAAGCGTAGAGCCGACCGGGCCACCGAGCATTGTGGGGCCCGTGGCACCCGGGATGGCGACTTCGCCGCCCACATTGACCACTGGCGAACTGCCAGGAGCCACCACGGAGCCGGTCACCGGGAAGTCAAAGGCGGCCTCATTGAGGTCATCGCTGTTGATGACGACATTGCCTGCATAGGTGGCTGGGGTGGCACTTTCCAGAGACACCTGGAAGCTGTAGGAGGTGCCGGGGGCCATTGTGACCGCGGCTCCATTGGTGTTATAACCAGCGGGGATGGTGATCGTGGTGATGTCCAGCGGCGCGTCCCCGGTGTTGCGGACGAGGAAGCTGCGGACGCTGGCCACATTTTGAGCGGTGCTACCGAAACTCACGACCGTGACCTGACCATCGCTCAGCTCAGGAGCCAGGCTGTGGCTGCCATTGTGGACGACGATCTCAGGAGCCAGACCGGTGCCGGTGAGGATGATATCGAAGGGATTTTCATCCGGGTCATCATTGACGATGCTCATCACCGCCGAGCGCGCACCAGCGCCCAAAGGGCGGAAGCGAACGGTGAAGGTCGTGCTGCCAGAGGCGAGCACGGGGGACGCAGGCGCTGTGGTGACGATGAAGTCAGCCGGATTAGCACCTGCAAAGGTGATGGCTCCCAGACTCAGTACATTCGGGCTGATGTTCTTCACCGTGAAGGTCAGGCTGGCGGTATCCGCCACCTCGTTCGCGCCAAAGTCCACGCTCGCTGTGCCATCCACCAGATTGGTGCCAACAGGTTGCTCGACGACGATCTCGGGCAAGGCCCCCACGGTCACGGAGATGGTTCCCTCATCGGAATAGGCGGTGCCGTCGAAGGCCTTGAACCCAAACGACGTCGGGCCTGAAAATCCGTTCGTCGGGGTGTAGCTGAAGGCACCGGTGGCCGAGTTGGTGATCGTTGCAGTGCCCGAGCCGGCTGGTGTCGTGATGGAATAAATCAATCCGCTGCTGGTGGGCACATTGTCGGCATCCGTGGCGACGAGCGTGCCATTGTAAGGGGTGTTGAACGGAGTGGAAAACGATCCTGGCGAGGCAACGGGCGGGGTGTTCGTCACCTGAGTGAACGTGGAGGTGATGGAAGCTGTATAGAGCGAGCTCTCCTGGGAAACGACCTGCCAGTAATACGTCTGCCCAGGCGTCAGACCGGTCAGTTCATAAGTGCGTTCTGGGGAACTGAAGGCGGGCGTCTCCGTCAGCGGGCTCATCGACGGACTGGTGGAATAGCGGATCGTGTAAGTCGTCGGTTCTATTCCCGATGCGCTCAGATCCCAGGACAGCGTGGCAGATGCCGCCACTGGTATGCCTGGCGCTGCGGATAAATTCGTCGGCTGCTTGGGATTGGAGGCGGCGAGCAGGAAGTAAGTGGGGATCGCAGCCGTGGTAGCTGGCGTCACGGTCTGCTGCGTGAGCGTGTAAGGCGTGTTGCCTCCCGCTGACGGCGTGTAGGTAAGCAACTTGCCCTCTGTAGCAGTGGGCGAGTCGATCGAATACTCTGTGCTGTAGCTGGGCGTGACCGCGAGGCCTATCGTGGCGGACGCACCATAACCACGCTGCTCGCTGGTGCCGAGCATGTTGCGGTAATAAATATCGATCTTGTTGCTGCCTTCATACAAGACCACGTTAAAGGTTCCGACCTCATAAGGCTCGGCAAAGCTATACCAAGTCGTCCACTGCATGATGAACACCCGGCTGCCCGGTGAACCGGCCGTGTGGTAGATCGCGGTGGAGAGGTTGGGATCACCTTGATACTGTCCGACAAAGAGGTCATCCCACAACGCATACACGCCCAACTGGGACGTGCGCCCACTGAGGGCATCATTGGAATATCCAGCGTCTGCGCCGGCAAAATAGAGCACGCCATTCGTGGACATCACAGCGGTGGTATAATTCACCCCACCAAAAGTGAACGTGAAACCGATGGGCACCTCCGAAGAGATCGCATCGTCAGTATTATTAAAACCCCCGGCACCACCGACGGTCAGGATGTTGGGAGAAGTGAAAGCTGTTTCGACGGCTTTGGCTGCACCGCCGAAGACGAGGCTGCATACGACTGCCAACATGACTGCCGCAGAAAGCGGAGCAGAGTGGAGAGTTCGACTTTTCATAGATTTCATGGGCGGTGGGACGGATTGGCGGATACGGTTTTAAACTCTTGATTTGAAATGAGACGACTCGGCGACAGCACCCCGATGCGATTCAGCAATGGTGCTACGCGCGCCGTAGGCGCAGGTGGCGGCACCGGTGCGGTCATGCAGGCCGAGGCATCGAGGAGGGGAGAGGTTTTCATCGTGGGAACACAGATTTGATTCAGCTCTCTTCGCATGAAGCGCGAATTTTATGGCGGGTTACCCCATAAAAAAAAATCTAGCTGATTCAGCTCTCTTCGCATGAAGCGCGAATTTTATGGTGGGTTACCCCATTATAAAAAATCCAGCTCGTCATTATTTCCTTATGGCTGCGTCTCAGAGCAGGCTCAGGGCCCTGTGGGCATGGCCTGGGGAAAACAAAATATGAAAACAATCTCGACACTTTTACCGTGATTTAGTAAAAGCCTTCTAAATCCGTCTAATCAACCTTGGGCGGATGGGCCGACAATGACGTTTCTTCATCCTTTCCCACCGCGGGCAGGCGAATGCGCCACCCGCTGGGATGCGCCATGCCGCGAGGCGATCAGACTGATGGCGTCCGGCTATGCAATCGACGGTCAATCGGGCAGGACGAGCACGTCAGGCTATGCAATCGACGGTCAATCGGGTAGGCGGAGCACGTCCGGCTGTGCAATCGACGGTCAATCGGGCAGGACGAGGACGTCCGGCTATGCAATCGACGGTCAATCGGGCAGGACGAGCACGTCCGGCTATGCAATCGACGGTCAATCGGGCAGGACGAGCACGTCCGCCTGCCTTCTGCACGGTGCAGCGGGCAGCCCGAGGTCCCCTTTCCACCCACATTATGAGAGTTTTAAGATTCGACTCTGGTGAGACATGGGATAACCCCAACGCTAGATGGAGTGACCCATCTTATGTCTTAGAAAATGGTGATCCTGGGTATATAAATCCAAATCCTACAACTAACACACCCTCAACCCGACGTTCTATGAGCAATAACCCGATTCCTGAACCCGAACGCCCTCTGCTCGCGCTGGGGGAAGACTGCGCCGATGGCTGCCACGCACTGGAAGATGTGATCCCTCTGAAGCTGGTGCGGGAGGATGACCTGCGTGCAGCCCTACTCAACCTGAAAGGTGATCTGGCAGCACAGCCGCCCGTGCTCGGTCTGATCTACCGCTTTAAACAGGCAGAGCAGGTCAGTGACGTCGCTGCCGCTGCGCGGAAGGCCAAGGATGATGAGTGCAAGGCCTACCTCTCTGCCGCCCGCACCTCCCTGATTGGCATATTGGGCCGCGAGCCCTCGTCTGAGTGGGCGCTGGCCGGCTTCGCGAATCCGCCGGCGAACTCGAATGCGGTGCCCAATACGCAGGCGGGCCGTCTCCAGTGCCTGTCGGCTCTGGCCGTGTATCTGAACCAGCACCCGACTTACCAGACCCCCGCCGGCGGCCCGCGCACGGAGGTGACCTCCACACGCTCCCAGGCCCTGCATGATCAACTGAGTGCCTGCCGCGAGGCGGCGAACGCTGCCGCCACGGCCCAGGGCACGGCCCTGACGGCGAAGAAGGCCGGTCTCCAGGAGCTGCGCCGCCTGCTGATCGCGCTGGTGGATGAGCTGGAGCTGCGCCTGGCCAGTGATGATCCGCGCTGGGAGGTCTTCGGCCTGAACATCCCGGCGAACCCACGCGCGCCCGATCCCGCTGTGGATCTGGTTTTGACCACGGTAGGCCTGGGCCGCGTGCTGGCGGAGTGGGAGCCCGGCACCCGCAGTAACAACGACCGCATCCTGATCCAGATCGTCGGCGTGGACGCGGACTTCCGCGAATACGGCAAAAGCGGCGGCGACGGTGAGGAGCTGCTGAAGAACCAGCCCAGCGGCGCGCTGCTGCGCGTGAAGATCATCGCCCTGAACGGCAGCCTGGAAGCCACGACGGGCCCGGTGGCGGAGATCGTAGTGATCTGAGCTCAGGGGTCTTTGCCGACTGGGACATGAAAAAAGCCCGGCTCCATGACGGAGACCGGGCTCTTTGATTTCGGCTTTGCTGTCCCGGAGGCGGGATCACCAGTCGAGGGTGAGGTCCCAGCGCTTGGCGAGGGTGAGGAGGTCGTCCCGCATGGCCCATTCGTCGGGGCGGGGCTCCTGGCCGGCGTGGCGGACGCTGGCGCCTTTGAGGGCCATGCAGCCGGTGTTGTCACCGATGCTGCGGATGGTCTCGATCTCTTCCTTGCTGAGGCATTGCTCGGGGAGGGCAGCGAGGTCGTCGAGCTTGCTCTCGATGCTGCGGGCGCCTTCGCCGTGCTCCTGAATCATGGTGGGGACGACGCTCTTGACGGCGGTGTTTGCCAGTGTCCAGAGGCAGGCGAGCTGGAGCATGGTGAGGCCGTGCTTTTCGGCGATGGGGCGGATGCGCTCGAGCTTTTCGACGGCGTGCTCGATCCAGTCGCCGGGGCGGTGGGTGCGGTGGTCGCCGTCGCGGAATTTGTGGCCGGCTTTGACGTCGTCATGGAAGACGCCGCCGTAATCGACGACGCGTGCCATGATATCGACGCCGTTCTTTTCAGCGGCGGCGAGGACGTGCTGGCCGGGCCAGGGCTCGAAGGGATTGAGGATGATCATGGCCCAGTCCATGCGGTCGCCGAAGCGTTCGAAGCACTCGATCATGTCGAGGGTGAAGCCATTGGCGGGGCCAGGGGCGATGCCGAGGCGGTCGGTGAGGCCTTCGGTCTTCAGGCGGGTGAAGGCGTCCCAGACGACGTCGCTGGTGTAGGCGATGCTGTCGGGGTTGTGGAGCATGAGGAGGTCGAACTTGGAGGTCTGGCAGCGCTCCAGGGACTTCTCGGCGGCCATCTTGAGGTAGTCGTAGTAGCCTTCGGGGCCGCGGAGGGCGGGGTCGGTGAAGCGTGGGTAGCCTCGGGAGCCCTGGCGGATGCCTTCGTAGATGTCGTGGCCGATGATGCCTGCGAGGCAGTATTCCTCACGCGGGATGCCTTTGAGTGCCTCGCCGAGGAGGGAGTCTGCACGGCCCACGCCATAGACGTCGGCGGTGACGAAGGTGCGGACGCCTTTGTTGAAGGAGTCGCGCATGAGCTGCATGTAGTGCTCTTCGGAGAGCTGCTCTCCATAATGCATGAAGCGGCCACCACTCCAGGTGCCGTAGGCGGTTCGGGTCAGGTTCATAGGTCGGGAAATCGGAAGGGCTGTCTCTTTGGCAGTGGGTGGGATAAACGCAAGCGCTGGCTGCGGGCTCGCAGGATCGGCGGGGTGATGCCCAGAAAAAGCAAAGGGCAGACCGGTGAGGATCTGCCCTGAGCGAAAGGAATGTAGGGAGGCGGACCCTTAGATGAGGCCAGCTCCTTTGAGGACCTTGAAGGCGCCGTTCTTGTTCACGGTCTTCAGGGCGCGGGCGCTGAGCTTGACGGTGACGTACTTGGCCAGTTCTGGAACCCAGATGCGCTTGGTGCGGAGGTTCGGGAAGATGACGCGCTTCACACGCTTGGTGATGTGCTTACCGATACCGCCTTCTTTCTTGGCTTTACCGCTACGATGGATGTGGTGGCCGCGCGTGACGCCGACTCCGGTGATTTGACAGACTTTGGCCATAAAAGGTGCTTGGGCTGGGGTTTTCGGGGGAAAAGGGTGGCGAGACTAGCCGATGCTTCCGGTTCGTCAACCGGTGAAATCGACCTTTCGTGACCCTGCAGGGGATCAGTAGCTGAAAATCTCGCCGTCTTTGAAGAAGCGCTTCAATTCCACGGCAGCCGCTTCAGGGGAATCGGAGGCGTGAACGACGTTGGTCATCTTGTCGCTGCCGAAGTCACCACGGATGGTGCCTTTGGGGGCGATCTTGGAGTCGGTGGGGCCGAGGAGGTCGCGGACGTGGGCGATGACGTTTTCACCGGCAAGGGCCACGGCGATGACGGGGTTGCTCTTCATGAAGCTGGCCACGTCGGGGAAGAAGGGTTTGTCGGCGATGTGGGAGTAGTGCTCCTTCAGCAGCTCATCGGTGAGCTGGATCATTTTGATGCCACGGACGCGGAAGCCTTCGGCCTCCAGACGGCGCAGTACTTCGCCATTCAGACCTTGGGCGACGCAATCGGGTTTCAGCAGGAGCAGGGAGGTTTCTTGAGCCATGTTTTTCGTGGGGGGGGTGGAAAAGGGCGCGCATGGTGGCGGTACTCCCCCGGTGAGTCAAGGGGTTCGGCAGAGCTGGAACGGATGCCTGGCGGCTACAGTCTGCGCAGGTAGCCATCGCAGCGGTTGTGCCAGCCGGTGAGCCAGCGCTGCTCCTTCCGTGCGGCAGGGGCGTTTTGCACACGGCGGCTGAGGGTGGTTTTCGCCGAGGCGGCAAAGGCGGCGGGAGTAGGCGCGGCCATGCCTTCCAGCACTTGCAGCAGGCCCCAGCCCTGACCGGCGTAGCGCTCGGTCTTCGCGGTGCCTTCGCCTTTGAAGTTCACGTAGTCGATGAGGCAGAAGGCTCCCTCTGGCGAGGCGGAGAGGCCGTCGAAGTTCGCCTGCACGCGCTTCTTCTGCTTCGTCTCGG
>JBILPY010000014.1:0-22886 GCA_044373575.1 Prosthecobacter sp.
CGTTCTTCGTGCGCTTGCCCAGCACCTTGGCCCAATGCTCGGGGAACTGAAACATGCTGATGTTTCCCGTGTCAAAATGCACGCGCACATGCTCGCTGCCAAAGCTGTCCACGAAGGCGTTCATCTCCATCGGCGTCATGAGGTAG
Source organism: Prosthecobacter sp. (assembly GCA_044373575.1). GTDB lineage: Bacteria > Verrucomicrobiota > Verrucomicrobiia > Verrucomicrobiales > Verrucomicrobiaceae > Prosthecobacter. The sequence goes on from JBILPY010000014.1 coordinate 147, forward strand.
CCGTTGAAGAAGATGTTTTCGATGTTGAGGCAAACTTTGAGTTTCTCCGCCTGCTTCGCGAGTTGGCCCACGGCTTCACGGGCCCGCTGATCGCAGACATCATTCGCCACAGGCTCGTGATCCGTACGCCACGGGATGTGAACCGCACCCGGCACGACGAGCACGTTCTCCACGCCAAGGTCATGCGCACACTGCGCGATCTTGCCAGCCAGCTCCATGCCTTGCGCACGCTTCGCCGGATCATTGCTCGTCAGCGGATACGGCCAGAAAAGGAAGGAGCACAACCCGCTGATCTGAATACCGATCTCGTCGGCCATCTTGCGAATTTTGACATAGTCCGCCGTGCCGTGTTTCGGCGAGAGATCGTTGTCGAGGTCGTAGTTCAGCTCAATGCCGTCGAATCCGGCGTCTTTGGCGAGTTGCAGGCACTCCCGCAGCATCATGCGCTCGGGGTACGGAAAGGCCCAGAGGTTGATCGACTTGAGCATGTCGTATTTCTTCGTCGAGCCACGCCGTGCATCGGGCGCAACAGCCGGAGCGGCTTTAGCAGGCTCAAACGCGAGCGAGCTGAGCCCGATGGAGGCGATGGTGGCCTTCAGTGCGTCACGGCGGGAGAGGGGATCGGTGGGTGGGCTCATGCTGCGATGCAATCAGAGCCGGGGGGATTGGGCAAGCAGGTTTCGACTGCAATCCGGGATTGCCAAGCGGTAGCGAGTCGGAACAATGGCGGGCGATGAAACCCCTTTTGCTTCTTCTTTTGCCCGTCCTGCAAGCTGCTGCTGAGTCGGGCGCTCCTGTCGGCAAGTTTCAGCAGCTCGACACCTCGGTGCCTACACCTTCGGCGCAGCGGAACGCTTCGGGAGCAGCGGGGACGGGCTATTGGCAAAACCGGGCGGACTATGACATCAATGTGGCCCTGGACGACGTGAAGCGCACGATCTCGGCGGAGGCGACGGTGACGTATCACAATGCCTCGCCGGATGCGTTGGAGTATCTGTGGGTGCAGCTTGATCAGAACTACCTGTCACACAACGCCGACTCACGCACCGCGCCGAACACGAAGCGCGGGATTGATCCGTCCAAGATCACCTACTCGGCGCTCGACCGTCTGCTGGCCTTTGAGGACTACGATGGTGAGATGAAGATCAGCAAGCTGACGGACGCGAAGGGCGTGACGCTGCCGCATTCCATCGTGAAGACGATGCTTCGGCTCGATCTGCCGGAACCGCTGGCGGCGGGAGTCGACTTTGTGTTCAAGATCGCGTGGAGTTATCCGATCAACGACTGCGAGCGCATTAATGCGCGCACGGGCTATGAGTTCTTCAAGGAGGACGGCAACTGCATCTACACCATCGCGCAGTGGTTCCCACGCATGGCGGCCTACACGGACTACGCGGGCTGGATCAACAAGCAGTTCCTCGGCACGGGCGAGTTCACACTTGAGTTTGGCAACTACACGGTGCGCCTGACCGTGCCTGACGATCATCTTGTGGCCGCGACGGGCGCTTTGCAGAATGCGGAGGCCGTTTTGACCGAAACACAACGCGAGCGGCTCAAGAAGGCGCAGGGTGGGACGAAGAAGCCGATGTTCATCGTTACGCCAGAGGAAGCGAAGGCGGCGGAAAAAGGCAAACCGAAGGGCAAGAAGACCTGGGTGTTTCAGGCGGACAATGTGCGTGACTTTGCCTTCGCCTCGTCGCGCAAATTCATCTGGGACGCGATGGCGGTGGAAGGTGCGACACATCCACCGACGCCTGAGCGCAAGGGCGGGATCGCGGACCGCATGTTCCGTCCGCCGGTGATGGCGATGTCACTTTACCCGAAGGAAGGCATGCCGCTGTGGGACAAGTATTCGACGCATGCCATCGCGCACACGATCCAGGTCTATTCACGCTACACGTTCGCTTATCCGTATCCTGTCGCATGGTCAGTAAACGGCCCCGTGGGCGGCATGGAATACCCGATGATCTGCTTCAACGGTCCACGCCCAGAGAAGGATGGCACCTACCCCGAGCGCACGAAGTATGCGCTCATCGGCGTGGTGATTCACGAAGTCGGGCACAACTACTTCCCCATGATCGTGAACAGCGACGAACGGCAGTGGACATGGATGGACGAGGGGCTGAACTCGTTTGTCGAATACCTCACGGAGGAGGAATGGGAGAACGACTGGAAGCATCGGCGTGATGAGCGAGGCATGGTGGACTACATGCGACTTACCGACCGCGTGCCGGTGATGACGAACAGCGAGTCCATCGCCGATCTCGGCCCAAACGCCTACGGCCAACCCACCGCCGCGCTGAACCTGCTGCGCGAGCACATCCTTGGTCGCGAGGCCTTCGATCACGCCTTCAAAACCTATGCGCGGCGCTGGATGTTCAAGCGGCCTACGCCGAGCGACTTCTTCCGCACGATGGAAGATGCGAGTGGTGTCGATCTCGACTGGTTCTGGCGCGGCTGGTTTTACAGCGTCGATCATGTCGATGTCTCGATTGATGAAGTGAAGTGGCTGCAACTCGACACGCGCGATCCAGCCATCGAGAAGCCCAAGAAGAAGCAGGAGAAGGAAGATCTGCCGAAGACGCTGACGAAGGAGCGCAACTACCCGCTTTCCAAGCGCGTGGACCGGTTCCCTGAGCTGAAGGACTTCTACGACAGCTTCGATGAAGCCACCGTGCTGCCGAGCGAGAAGAAGAAGTTCGAATCGCTCATCAAGGAGCTCAACGAGGCGGAGATCGATCCCAAGCTGCTGCAGACGAAGCACAACTTCTACGCCATCGAACTGAGCAACGTGGGAGGACTCGTCACGCCCGTGATCTTGAAGATCGACTACACCGACGGCAGCACGGAAGAGATGAAGCTGCCCGCCGAGATCTGGCGCTTCAATACGGAAAAAGCCTCCAAGCTCCTGTTCACGAAGAAGGAGCTGAAGTCGGTCACCTTCGATCCGCGCCAGGAACTCGTGGACACCGATGTGGAGAACAACTTCTGGCCCCGCCGTCCCGTGAAGAGCAAATTCCAGCTCTACAAAGATGAGAAGGCACCGAACCCGATGCGTGAGCTAACGAAGCCGGAGAAGAAGGACGACGCAAAGAAGTCAGATGAGAAGAAGTAGACTCATCGTGTCTCTCGCGGTCTTTTTGCTCGTTCCGTGCCTGCACGCGCACTCGATCCATCAATCCACCGCCGAGGCGGAATACAATCCGACCACGAAGAAACTCGAAGTCAGCCTCACGGTTTTCATCGACGACCTTGAGCTGGCCTTGATGCGGCAGTCGGAGCGGTTGATGTCCATCGACAAAACTCCCGCCGCCGACTTTGATGCTCAAATCCAAGCCTACCTCGCCAAAACCTTTGTGGTGACGGATGCAGCGGGCAAAGTGGCAAAGATTGAGTGGGTGGGACGTGAGTTGGCGCCGGCCGGTGATCCCGCGGTGATGCTGCACTTCGAGATTCCTGTGCTGGGAGAACTCGCTACATCCACGCTGAGGAACGACGTGCTGTGCGACCTTTTCAAAGAGCAACTCAACTTGCTGCGGGTGAGCGCGGGCACGCAGAAACAGCAGCTCAAATTCACCGCCGATGACCCGGTGAAGCCGTTGGTTATGCCGCCGCTCCCGCACCGATCGTGATGCGCTTCTCGGGAATGGGGGACTCGATGATGCCTTCGTCGGTTTCCCGTTTCAGACGAAGCTGCCCGCAGGCGGCGGCGATGTCGTGCCCCTTCTCCCTGCGCAGTGTGGCGGTGACTCCGGCGGCGGTGAGCACCGCATGGAAAGCGTCCTGCTGCGCTTCGCTAGGACGCTCCCAAGCGAGGCCATCGACGGTGTTGTAGGGGATGAGATTGACCTTGGCGTGGATGGATCGTGCCCGCTTGGCCAGGAGATGGGCCTGAGAGATCATGTCATTCACATCCTTGATGAGGATGTACTCGAGCGTGATGTGCTGCTTGCGCTTGGAGCGCCAGTATTGCAGCGCGTCGAAAAGCTCGGCGAGATCGTGCTTTTGATTCACCGGCATGATGCGGCTGCGGACTTCGTCGCTGGCACCGTGCAGGGAGATGGCGAGCCGGATCTGCATCGGAAAGTCAGCCAGCTTGCGGATCTGCGGCGCGAGACCACTGGTGCTCACCGTCATGTGCCGCGCGCCGATGCCGATGCCCCATTCGGCATTCAGGATCTCGATGGCCCGGGTCATGTTGGAGTAGTTCGCCAGCGGCTCGCCCATGCCCATGAAGACGAGATTGTCCACACGCTCACCGGCATAAGCCTCGACCTGCACGATCTGCTCGACGATCTCCGCCGCTGTGAGATTGCGGGTAAAGCCCGCGAGTCCGCTGGCGCAGAATTTGCAGTCGTAGGCGCAGCCGACCTGGCTGGAGACGCAAAGCGTGCGGCGGTCGGAATCACCGCCGTAGAGCGCGGGATTCGCCGGGATGAGCACGGTCTCGACGTAGCGCCCGTCGTTGAGCTTGAGCAAAAACTTCCGCGTCGTGTCCTCGGAGCCGGTGACCTTGGCGATGGTCATGCAGCGCGTGACATAGCGCTCCGCCAGAGCCTGCCGCAGCGGTTTGGAGAGGCTGGACATGGCCTCGATGGTCGGGGCACGCTTGGCGTAGGTCCACTCGATGATCTGCTTCGCCCTGAAGGCGGGCTCACCCAGGCTGGACACAAGCTCGGCCACTTCCTCGGGTTTGAGGCCGAGGAGAGAGGGCAGGGCGCGCGGCGGCGTGATGGGGGGAGTCATTGAGCCTGCGGAGTCAGTCGGCGTGGAAGCCGCGCACGGTCTCTTTCACCAGTGGGACGTTGTTCTTGTCGCGGATGAAGATGACTTTGCGCTCGTGGTAGTAGTTCGTGGTGCCCTGGGGCAGCGCGAAGAGCCACTCGGAGTCGTTGTCCCGGCGCTCGAAGGGCACGCCGACCAGTTGGAAGACTTGGTCACCTCTCATATTGGGCTTGATGCGTGCGAAGTTCCGGTCCGAGTACTTCAGCGAATAGCGCGTCTTGGATTGAAGGAAGTGGCTGGTGGCCTCCACGGCCTCGCTCATGGGATAGCCGAAACTGAAGATGTAATAGGCCAGGATCAGCGCGGGGAGTCCGACGAGGGCCAGCGGGGTGAAGAGATACCAGTTCTTTTTGAGCATGGGAGTGGGCAGTTGGCCCGGAGAGTCCCGCAGAGGCCGCCCGCCCGCAAGGTCAATTCATGGGGCTGCCTGCCGGGAAAGCGTGTTACCAGGGCCACTTACCGCGCGTTTGGCTGGCAGTGTGTCTCGTCCTCCCCATAAACTCCGCCCATCGTGATGCCCGAATGTTTCGATGTGCAGGACTGCCTCCAGCGCGTGCGCGCTGGGGACATGTCATCGGCGCAGGTGCTCATCGAGCATCTGCACCCGCTCGTGCGGCGCTGGGTGCGCAATCATCTGCCGCGCCGCGAGAGCGAGGAAGATCTGATGCAGGAGGTCTTTCTCAAGCTGCTGCAAAAGCTCGACAGCTACCAACCGCGCGCAGGCGTGCCTTTCGAACATTGGGTGAGCCGCCTCACCGTCCGCACCTGCCTCGATGCCTTGCGCGCCGAGAAAGCGCGGCCCGAGTGGCGCATGGCCGACCTGAGCGATGGGGAGACGGAGTGGCTAGATCATCTGCTGCATCGTCAGGCCGACACGCCACACGCACAGGATCGCGAGGCGAAGGCCATCGTCACTCGTTTGCTCGCCCAGCTTTCCCCGCCCGACCGGCTCGTGCTCACCCTGCTCGATCTGGAGGAAAAGAGCACGCAGGAGATCTCCCAGCTCACCGGCTGGACCCGGCCCATGGTGAAAATGCGCGCCATGCGTGCGCGGCGAAAGCTGCGGGACATCGCGCAGGAAATGAACCTCAATGCATGAACTCATGAACGACTTCGACCAACGCTGGCAAACCGCCGCCCAAGCCGCCCGCCGTGTCGCGGACGAGCCAGTCGAGCTGCCCTTCGGCTTCACCACGCGCGTGCTGGCCCGCTTTGAAAGCACCCCCTCCGAGCCCTGGCTGGACCTGCTCACCGCTCTCGGGCTGCGTGCCGTGCTGACCTCGGCCATTCTCTTCATCGCCAGTGCCGCGCTCGTCGCCTGGCAGGTGGACTTCGTTTCGCTCGCGCCATCGTGGGTCGATGCACCCCTTTCCCCCAAACTTCTGCTGCCATGATCCTCTCACGACGCTTCAAAGCCGGCTGCCTCATGACCCTGCTCGTCGGCTTCTGCCTCGGCATCGGTTTCGTCTTCGGTATCCTGGCTCATCAGGCCTGGAAAAAGAAGACCGAGCAGCCCGAGTTCATGAAGTGGGCCGCCATGAATCACCTGAAAAAGCTCGAACCCACCCCAGAGCAACTCCCGAAGCTCGAAGCCAAGGTCGATACCGCCATCGCCGAGCTCATGACCACCAAAGCCTCCGCCCTGCAAAGCATCTGGGACACCCTCGAACGCACCACGACGGCGATCGATCAGGATCTGACGCCGGAGCAGAAAGCAGAGTGGTCCCGCATCAAGCCCAAGCGGCCTGAAGAGTTGAAGTGAGGCCCATCACAAGGGAATAAACGCAATCAACTCCATGGTCAGCCGAGCATGGCGGTGCGCACGGCTTTGATGGAACCCTGGGCCACCGATTGTTCCTGGCGGATGGACAACTGACCCTGCTGCTGACCTTCAGCGGTGGTGTACAGGCGAATGCGAAGGTCGTGGTGCCGTAAAATAAAAGACCATCGTGTTACCAAGTGGGATGTGAGGCGTTTAGCCAGCGTCATCCCTCACCATGCTCTTCTCTACCGTTCTCATCTGGCTGCTTGTGGCAGTCGCCTTTGTCGTGGCGCTCCCGGCGCTTTGGTTGCTCGCTCGCGGGCTCTGGCCTGAAAAGGTGGAAAGGCAGCGCGTGGTGGCTGGGCGGGGGCTCTTTAAATGCTTCTTCGCCGGTCTAGGCCCGTTGATCGGCGTAATCATCCTCATCGCGGTGCTATCGAAAGTGCCGCAGATGGGAGCGCTGGCGGTCCTCGTCGGCGGAGTTATGATCGCCTGGGGATTCATCGGGGCGGGAGGCATCGCGGCACTGATCGGTGAACGTCTTTGGCCGCAGATCGAGCCCTGGCGGCAAACGAAGCAGGGCGGACTGACCATCATGTGCTGCGCACTGCTGCCGGTTGTCGGCTGGGCAGTCCTGCTGCCACTGATCGCCATCATTGGCTGGGGCGTCAATGTGCGGACTTGGTTTGTGAGGGCTGATGTGTCGCCACCTGAGCTGCCTGCTGCCTGAGGTCATGAAACTCACCCGACGGCATCTCCTCACCGCGACGGCCCTCGGGCTCGTCTCGTGTGATCGTGTGGTGACGCAGATCAACCGTGAGTTCCTGGGCGAGGGGCTGTCTGGCAAACTGCCGCCGCCACCTTCCGGGGAGGAGATCGCCCCTGAGTTTCATCTGCTTTCGCGGGCGGCGTTCGGCCCATGGCCGGGCGATGTCTGGCGGGTGAAGAAGATAGGGCGCGAGGCCTGGCTGGAAGAGCAGCTCCATCCTGACCGCATGGATGACATGGCCTGTGATCTGCGGGCGGAGAGGTTTGAGTCGATCTATTTCAGCGCAGGGGATGCGTATGAGTTTCGCAAGCCGGTGCTGAGGGATGAAATCACCCGCCACACGCTGCTACGGGCGATTTACAGCCGCCGACAACTCTTCGAGGTGATGGTGGAGTTCTGGACGGACCACCTGAACATCGACCTCGAAAAAGGTGACTGCATCTACCTGAAGCCGAGCGATGACCGCGATGTGGTCCGCAAGCATGCGCTGGGGAATTTCTACGATCTGATCCGCGCTTCCGCCACCTCGCCAGCGATGCTGGTGTATCTGGATGGGAAGTCGAATAAGGTGCGCCGGAAGACGGACGACAAGCCGAACGAAAACTACGCCCGCGAGCTTATGGAGCTGCACACGATGGGCGTGCATGGCGGCTACACGCAGCAGGATGTCTATGAAGCGGCGCGTTGCCTGAGCGGCTGGACCTTTGATCGAAATCGATTCTTCGCGATGAATGCCGGGGAGTCCTTTTTCAAACCCGACTGGCATGATGATGGCGAGAAGCATTTGCTCGGGCAGGTGATCCCGGCTGGCGGTGGCGAGAAGGATCTCGACCGGCTCGTGGAGATCGTGTGCAGTCATCCGAGCACGGCGAAGTTTCTGGCCACGAAGCTGTGCAAACGCTTCGTCAGCATGGAGCCGCCCACGAGTGTGGTGGAGAAGGTGGCGACGGAGTTCACGAGGACGCGCGGAGACATCAAGTGCGTGTTGCGCGTGCTCTTCGGCTCCACCGAGTTTGCGGAGAGTCGAGGGCAGCTTTTAAAGCGGCCTCTGAAATTCATGGTTTCCGCTCTGCGGGCTCTGATGGCCGACACCCAGGCGGACAAGGCCGTGCTGGAGCCGCTGCAACGCATGGGCCACGGCCTTTTCCAATACCCGACTCCAGACGGCTATCCCGATGAGGAGCTGCCCTGGATGGGCACGCTGATGTGGCGTTGGAATTTTGGCATGGCGCTCGCGGCAGGGAAACAGAACGGGGTGCGGGTGAACCTCTACGACCTGCGCCGACAGATGAAATTTGTGCCTGAGGCCTGGTTCGCCCATCTCATTGGCCGCGCACCGGAGCCTGAGGAGCTGGCGGCGATAAAGACAGAAGACGAAACTCAATTCGTCGGGCTCATCCTCGCGAGTCCGGCTTTTCAGAGGTGTTGACCTGACCGCGCCACCCTTCGTATCATCCCACCTGCAATGATTCCCTTCGATTTCAAATACCAGAACGGCTCGTCGCTGTTTGCATTAGCGATCTTTGTCATTTGGCTGGTCTGGCTATTCCTCTACTGGCGGGCATTGATTCAAATTCTCGCTACGCCGGAATTTGGAACTCAGGAAAAGATCCTTTGGTTCCTGGTCATTACGTTTGTCCCTATCATTGGCTTGATCACTTACTGGATGCTGGTGCCTGACCATGTAGTGAACACTCGCATCTTTCGCAGAAAGCAACCTGTTCCCGTGCCCAGGACCGAACCTCCAGAGGCGCCCAACCCGCCATGACTCGACGCTCCCTGATCTCGAAGCTAGCCCTCGCTGCTGCGCCTTCCTTTGCGGCGGTGCCGCGTGGGGAATCACACACGCTGATCCATGTCTTCCTGCGTGGCGGGGCGGACACGCTGAATCTCTTCGTGCCGACGGCGGATGATCGCTATTACCGGCTGCGGCCTGGGCTGGCGATTCCAGCGAAGGATGCCATCAAAATTTCGGATCACTACGCGCTGCATCCGGCGATGAAGCCGCTGGAGTCCCTTTACAAAGAAGGACGCTTTGGCGCGGTGCAGTCGGTGGGGGTGGATAACACGAGCGGCTCACATTTCGACTGCCAGGATCAGATGGAGCATGGTGACTCGATGCACGGATCACCGGCGGGCGGTGGGTGGCTGGGAAGGTTCCTGCGTCTAAATGCCACGGACTCGACTTCGGCTCTGTCCGCCGTGGCGATTGGGACGGTTTTGCCGGAATCCCTGCGCGGCGCACCGGCGGTGAGCGTGCTGGAGCGGATCGAGGACATCGCCATCAAGAGCGGTGGTGACTCGACGAAAGCGGTGCAAGCGCTCAAGGCGATGTATGGAGCCGATGTGACACTGCTGGGACAGCGCGGGGTGGAGACGTTGGATCTCTTCAAACGAGTGTCCGCTCTGCAAGGCAAGGGGGAGGCTCCCGAGCATGATGCGGCTTATCCGAAGGACAGCTTTGGATCAGGGTTGCGTGAGATCGCACGGTTGATCAAAGCCGAACTCGGACTGCAAGTGGCGTGCATCGACCTCGGTGGCTGGGACACGCATTTCTTTCAGGGCAACGCCACAGGCACGCAGGCGGAGAAGATCAAGACGCTGGCGGAGGGCATCGCTGCGCTGGATCTGGATCTGAAATCCCACCGCACGCGCTACACCGTGATGATCACGACGGAGTTCGGTCGGCGTGTCTATGAGAATGCCTCGCTGGGCACGGATCACGGGCGTGGGTTTGCGCTGATGGCGCTGGGTGATCGGGTGAAAGGCGGGCGCGTGCTTGGCACGTGGCCGATCCTGGCGGAGGAGGACATCAATGTGAACACGCCCGGACCTGGCGGCCTTCGCGCGGAGACAGATTACCGGGCGGTATTCGCGGAGGTGCTGCGCGGCTGCTTCAGTGCTGCGGAAGTGGAGCGCGTGTTTCCTGGAGCTGAGCTGAAAGCGGTGTGTCTGATGTGATAGTCGTCCGCATGTTCATCCGTCTGTTTTTCGTGGGTGCTGTGGGCGACATCGTGCGCGCTTGTCAGGGGGCGAAGTGCCGTGAGGGCTTGGGACATGACTTCGGGGGAGATGATAGGTGCGGTGTGCGAGAGGATGTGGCGGCCCAGCCTTTTTAAGAGGACGCCGGGAGGTATGGATTGATCAAAGCTGACCTTCCTCTGAAAAAAGATAATGGAAAAGAATAGCGCCTCTGGCAGGCCGAGGAACTTGGCCAGTGCCTTCACATGATAGTTGTTTCGGAGGATGGGGTTGATGAACGAGACCAGACCCTCTTCCCCATCAACGATCCAGTTTGGCTCATCGACCTCACCCGAGATGCGTCCGCACTGATCCTGAGGTTGGATGACAAAGATGCCGAAGTTTGACAACACCACATGGTGTATGCGGGTGGAGCCTCTCCCATTCAGACGCGGGATATGAACCAGACTTAGAAGCTGATATTTATCTTTGGGCAGACGATGGAGGGAAGCCATCACGCTCCTCTTCGGTGCATGCACATCAGCCTTCTCAGGAGCGAGTATGGCGCTTTTCATCTTCCTCTTCAGATAAATGCCGAGTGCCATGAGTCCGATCAGGGGGACGAGGATAATGACGGCGAGAATCAGCGGCCAGAGGCGGCTGAAGAGTTGTAGGCATAATTCTAGGATGTGATGAAGCATGACCGCTGTATATGGAAGGTATACGGACGCTCAAGGATCGCTTTTCAGCGGTTCGCTCAAGGATCGCTTTTCAGCGGTTCGCTCAGGGGAACGACGGAGCCCGCTGGCGGCTCTGGGTCAAAGCCACCACGTAGGCCAGCCTTGGCTGCCTCAGCTTCTGCCTTGGCTTTGTCGATCACACCTTTTTCGGCGCGCTTGCGGGCCTCTTTTTTCTCAGTCGGGGTGCTCGGCAGCATATCGAGCATATCGGAGGAGGATTCGCCGGAGGCTTTCAGCTCGCTGATCCTTGGGTATTCCTCATCCATGGCGGCGATGAGTTCGTCTGGAAGTCCGCGCCAGATGGTGAAGATGCCGTCGGAGATGACGTTGTCGATGGTGACGTAATCCACCACGGCCGCGTTCACCATACTCACGAGCATTTCCCCCTGTCTCATGCGGGAGACGATCTCTAGGGCATTGGCGCCTTTGAAATCCAGCTTCAGGGCCACACCGTTGGTGCCATCCGGGGCGGGAAAGGGGTGGAAGGCCACGATGCTCTTGTGGGTGAACTCGGGGATGACCCTCAGCACGACCGTGCGGCCCTCGATATTTCGGCGGAAGATGGTCTTGGGTGAGTCCATCTCGCTGCCCTGGGAAAAGACGGTGACGAGGACCTTGGGGTCTTTACTGAAAGTGGAGCAGGACGAGAGTAAGCCAGCCAGAGCGGCGAGTAAGAGAAGGGGGGATCTCATGATTTCAGACGAGAAAACCAGATGCGTGACGAAAATGCAAGGTGGCAAAGTCCCGCAACTGAGTTCTCATCTCCAGAATTGCGGTCTGGCACTCGGTGTGCTTCAACCTCCAGGAACTCTATTTCTTCCAGTGTCCGAATCCTTTCCAGAAGACTCTACGTCTCCCAGCATCGAACATGATGTGACGCTCGAGGTGGAGGGATTGCGCTCAGCCGTCACTGCGGCAAGAGGGTTGCGCAACGGGCCGGTGGTGCCATCTGCCAAGGCTTCGCAGAAACCCCGAGTCTCGAACTTGTTGGAGGACAATGATGGCTGGATCGACGGGAAATTCCGCCTGCTGGAAAAGCTGGGGGAGGGCGGCTTTGGCCTCGTCTATAAAGCTGAGCAGGTGCAGCCCATCCACCGGCTGGTGGCCGTGAAGGTGCTGAAGGCGGGCATGGACACGCAGCAGGTGATCGCGCGTTTTGATACAGAGCGTCAGTCGCTCGCTCTGATGGAGCACCCAAACATCGCGCGTGTGCTGGATGCGGGCGAGACGGAGCGCGGGCAGCCCTACTTCGTGATGGAGTTGGTGCGTGGGCGCTCGATCACCAGTTACGCGAAGAAAAAAGATCTCTCCATCCAGCAGCGGATCGAGCTTTTCATCTCGGTTTGTCATGCGGTGAATCACGCGCATCAGAAAGGCATCATTCACCGAGATCTGAAGCCCTCGAACGTGATGGTCATGGAGGAAGACGGAGTTCCAGTGCCCAAGGTCATCGACTTTGGCATTGCCAAGGTGCTGGAGCAGAAAAACATCCGTCAGACTCTGGCCACCGGTATGGACCAGCTCGTCGGCACGCCTGGCTACATCAGCCCGGAGCAGATCGAACACGGCAGCTCGCATGTGGACACGCGCTCGGACGTGTATGCGCTGGGTTCCATCCTGCTCGAGTTGCTCAGTGGGAAGCCGCTCGTCACTCCGGCTGATCTGGCGAACCGGCCCATGCATCAGATCCTGCGGGATCAGGTGGAGGTCGATCCGCCGAAACCCTCGTCACGCGAGCCTACGCTGAAAGGGGATCTCGACTGGATCATCCTCAAAGCACTGGAGCGCGATCCTTCACGCCGTTACGGCAATGCCGACGACCTGGCGGATGACCTGCGGCGTTTCCTGAATTTCCAACCCGTTCACGCCTGCCCGCCGAGCAAGAGGTACCTGCTGAAGAAGTTCGTCAGGCGGCATCGTGTGGGGGTGGCGGCATCATCAGCCGTGGCGCTGGCAGTTTTGGCGGGGGGCATCATCAGCACGGCGCTCTACTTTGAATCTGAAAAGAACCGCCTCGCGGCGCGCAAAGCCTCCTCCATCTCCGACGGCCAGATGGCAGGGCAGATGCAGCTCACCGAGCGCACGGACTATCACAGCTCCGTGGCCCTGCTGAGCCGCGCGCTGCGCACTGATCCAGACAATGCTGAGGCGGCGACGAATCTGCTTTCCCTCCTGGAGCATGCGCACCTCATCCAGCCGGCCACTCCTGAGCTTGAGCTTCCCACCGGCGTGGTCGAGGCGCGGCTCGTGGGTGTGAGCAGGCAGGCGGGGCGTGTGCTGGCCGTCTCCAGCCCGAATCAGGGCGGTGCCACGACCGGCAGCGAAGTGCTGAGCCTTTGGGACATGAGCACTCTGCGCCGCACGGATCACGCGTTGCCACGCGGGATCGTGATCACCGCGATCCAGGTTTCCAAAGATGGACTCCACGCCTACCTCGCCCGTGATGACGGCCAGATCATGCGCTGGAATCTGAAGGACGATGTGAGCACACCACTAGAGCCGACTCTACCTGCCGGGGGCGATGGTAGCCAGCAGTCCGTGCTTTCCATGAGCCTCTCGGGAGACGGGGAAACGCTCGCTGCCGGTGGGGATCAGGGGTCGATCTTCGTCTGGAATCTCCGTCAGCCGGAGAAGCCGGCGATGCTAATGCAGCATCCCGCGCCTGCTGGTGTGAAGACACCCATCATCCATCTGGCGATGGATTACCTCGGCGCAGTGATCGCCAGTGCCAGTAGCACCGGCACGGGGGCTGCTGATGCCGCGAAGGGCATCGTCGCCGTCTGGGACCGGGAAGCTGGAAAGATCATCGGCGACCTCGTGCAGGTGGATGAAGGCGTCAGCGCGGTGGCCGTGCATCGGGAAAAACAGATGCTCGCCATCGGCCTGTACAGCGGTGTCGTGCATGTGCTGAACTTCCGCGCTTTGCAGGAGGTGATGCCGGAAATCTCGCACCCGTCTGCCGTCACCAGCCTCGCTCTGAACTCGGACGCCACCACACTCGTCGTCGGTGATGGCGGTGGGAATCTTCATGCCTGGAACACCACCAAAGGCCGCCCGCGCGCTCCCGCTCAGTCTCACGATGGAGAAATCATGGCGATGTATCAGGCGCTGGAGCAAGGCGTGCTCGTCAGCATTTCACGTCATGGCGAGGTCCAGGTCTGGAACACCCAGAGCGGCGCGCGCAACAACCAGCGTCTCAGGCACAGTCTGGCGGATGCCGCCGTCACGCCGAATGCCGCCCTCCTCGTCATGGCTCCACGCTATGACCCGCATGTCCAGGTCTGGAGCATCCACCGCCGGATGGCCACGCGGCGATTCATGGCGGACCCAGCGCAGTCATTCCGCCAGACGCCTGCCGTGACAAAAAACTCCCCCCAGGCACTGCGGGAAGCCCTCGCCCTGGGATGGAACTCCGACCGCACCCTCGTCGCCGCAGCCAGTGCGGATGGGCACGTGCTCGTGCTTGATCCCAAAAGCGGTCGCGCGCTCGGTCCCGCCATCCAGCATCCTCCCGCCGTCGGCGCAGTAGCTGTGTCTGACGATGGCAGCCTGCTCGTGACTTCGGGACGGGATCAGGAGATCCGCTTCTGGCAGGTCGCCACGGGGAAGAGCACCGGCATCGTCATCCGCCCCGAGAATTTCGTCAGCAATCTCGCCCTCACCAATGACGGCACCCAGCTCGTCACCATCACCGATGCAGGCGAAATCCGCGTCTGGGAGACGCACCGGGGAAACAGCCTCACCCCGCCCATTCGCGCCGGAGCAGGCATCGATGCCGTCCACATCTCGGAGGATGCCACGCACTTCATCTATCGCCTGCCTGAGAGCGGCTGGTTTTCCCTGCCCATGCCACCGAAAGGCATCCACCTCCCCGGCTGGTTCCTCGACCTCTCCGAAGCCATCGCCCGACGTCGGCTCACCTCTGAAGCGCAGGCCGAGACCCTCACCCTTGATGATCTGAAAAATGCCATCGCCGCCGTTCCAGAAGTCCCCACGCCCGAAGATGCTCTCGCCCACCGCTGGGCTCAGTGGCTCCTCGCCGAACCGGGCACACGCGCCCTAACGCCGCAGGATGACCAGTCTTTGGCGACCTACTTCGACTCGCTGAAAAAGAACCCATCCCCCGCAGCCGCAGCCGAGCTGCAAAACCTATATATGGAAGCCTCTGCGGGCCAGTAATGGCCTTGGTTCCTGGGTTTTTCAGCTCACGCTGACCGTCGTCACGATCACATGCTGCCCGCCGGGGGAAATGCGCACCGCCGACTCGCCTGCATTCGCCGCCTCCACGCACAGGAAGCCGTGGTAGGCCTCGTCCGGCAGATCAGCGAGGCGTTTGGATTTCTCGATCCAGGGATTCCACACCACCGTCGTGCCACTGCCGAGCTTGTTGATCGTCAGCTTGCGGCCCCAGGCCGTGTCATCCACCACCACGCCGCTCGGGCTCACGTATTGGCGGTCCACCTCACGATCAAAGGTGATGTCCGCCTCCTCGCCCTCCCGCATTGTCGGCGTGCCCACCGTGTCGAGATACCGCGCCTCCGTGAGGCCGCTCACCGTCACCTTGGAGATGTCACCCACACTGAGATACGTGTGCAGCGCCTCCGTGATCACCATCGCCGCATCACTGGTGTTATGCGTCATCAGCGACACCTCCAGCTTCGCGCCAAAGCTGATGCCCAGATGGCAGACAAACTCATGCGGCCACAGCGCGCGCGTCTCCTCATTGCTCTGCAGGCGGAAAAGCATTGTGACCTGCGACCCCTGCTCATCCGCACGCACCAGTTCCCAGGGCAAAATGCGGGCGATGCCGTGCATCGGCTTCGTCGGGTCGGACACATGCCCGCCGAACCACGGCCAGCAAACGGGGATACCGCCGCGGATCGCCTTCCCGTTCTGGAGCACGGCGTCCGGGCTCATGTAAAGCACCGGCTGTGTCTGCCCGGCCGGAGTCCACTCCATCACATGCGCGCCATTCACCGCCACGCGTGCCGATGCCGCAGCATGACGGATGACATAGACAGGATAACCGGGAGTCGGTTCTTCGAGAGTGATGCAATCGGGGAGTATCATGGCGTCCGAGTAAAGCCGCGCGGACTCCAGCGCAAGCAAAGGCGAGCGGTCCCATGACTTCCGTCTGGCCTGCCGAGGGAACCAGCGATTCCATTCTTGTCAGCGCGGCCACCTTTCCCCAGACTCGTGCCATGTCTCCTCCGTCCCCGCTGCCCTACACCGACACAAAGCCCGTCGGTGCGGCGGATTTTTATGCCGCAGTGAATGCCACGTTTCGGTTCATCGAGCGGAAGTTCGGCATCGACGGACTCCGGCGCTACTGGTCCCAGATGGGCAGCAGTTATTACGCTCCCGTGACGGAGCGCTGGCGGGCGGGCGGTCTTCCTGCCGTCGCCGAACATTGGCGCGCCTTCTTTGCGGCGGAGCCGGGCGCGGAGGTCGAGATCACCCAGAGTGAAACCGAAGTCGTCGTCGAAGTCCGCACCTGTCCGGCCATCGCTTATCTGCGCGAGCACGGGCGCGAGATCGTCCCGCACTTCTGCCAGCACTGTCATTTCGTCAGCACCGCCATGGGCACCGGAGCAGGCATCGAAATCCGCCTCTGCGGCGGCAACGGCACCTGCACGCAGCGCTTCGCCAAGGCGGGTTTCTTTTCCGAACCGCAACGACTGGAGGACATCGCCACCGCATCATGATCGGCATCTACGACTTCTGTGGGCACTACGAGTGGACCTTCCAATGGCTGCATGACCAGGGCGGTCACGACCTCGTCCGCCGCTACTGGGACGAGGCCATCCATCAGGACTCCCAGATCCACGCCGACGCGCTCATCACGAGCAAAGGCTTCGCCGGCATGGATGAATACTGGGGCCACACCCTGGCCGAAGAAGGCGCCGAGTGGGAGGTCACCCGCCGCGACGATGTCTTCCGCATCGACATGCATCATTGCCCTTCCAAAGGCTTCCTCATCCACAACGGCCTCAAGCAATACTCCGACTACTGCGACCACTGCCTCGGCTGGATCGGCCCGCTCATGAAGAAGGCCGGCTTCGTCATCGACCATGAGCACAACCACTGCGGCCAGTGCTGGTGGGAGATCCGCCGCGCCGGTGACACCTCGGCTCCGCTCCCACCCGGCGCCCTTTGTGGCGAGGCGGATGTGCGGCTTCATGCCGATTGGAAGACTTCAGAAACCCACATCGACACCTATGAACGCGCCACCGATCCTGACGACAAGCTGCCTGCTGCTCCTGCTAACTCTTAGCAACGCTGCTGAATGGGAAAAACTCCCGCCGCTGCCCGCGCCTAACGGTGGATTCGTCTGCGGCACGGATCAGGGCAGGCTCGTCATCGCTGGCGGCACGAACTGGGAAGGCGGGAAAAAGAACTGGCTGACTAAAGTCTGGGCCTTTGATCCGCAGACGCTGAAATGGGAAGCGCGCGCCGAGTTAAAAAGCCCCGTCGCCTATGCCGTCGCCGGAACACGCGATGAAGTGATGGGCAAGCCGGGCATGGTGTTTGCTGGCGGCTCGGATGACCAAGGTGTTCTCCGCTCCGTGCAGCATCTCGGCAAAGATGGTTTCGCCGCCCGCAGCGCGGACCTGCCTCCGAATGCCGTCCTCGCCGCAGGCGGGGTGCATGGGAAGTCTTTGGTCATGGCAGGCGGCACTCCAGACTCCGCCCAGATCGCGAAAGCCTCGAATGCCACGTGGTCCATTGATCTCGAAACGCTCCAGGTCACGAACCTCGCGCCTTTCCCCGGCCCGCCCTTCCTCACCGCAGCCTCCACGATGGATTTGTTCGGCAGATTGTTCGTCTTTGGCGGCGGCACCTGGGATGAGAAGACTCAGGCCGTGCTGAATCTGGATGCGGCCCATGTCTTCGATGTGAAGAAGAACTCGTGGAAAAAACTGCGTCCCCTGCCTTACGCCGCGCGCGGCATGAGCGCGGCCATGCTTTACCAGGACAAGCCAAAGGGCGGCTCCATCGTGAAGTCCTTCGTTTACCTCGCCGGCGGCTACAAAAACGACAGCGAAGGCTTCACCAACGAGGCCTTCATCTACGACTTCGACAAAGACGAATACCGCCCGACCCAACCGCTGCCCTACAAAGCCATGGTCGCCCTCGTCGTTCTCGATGGCCATCTCTACTGCCTCGGCGGCGAAGACAAAAAGCAGTCCCGCACCGATGCCTGCTACCGCATCGCAGTGGACGAACTGCTCAAGTAACTAGCGGCAAGGCAGGATCTGGGCGGCTGCGCCTAACCAAGAGGTGCCTCGATGGTGATCGTTCTCGGCGCGCTGGTGCGGGTGCCAGCGCTGTTGGCGACTTCGGCGATGATTTGGAGCGTGGTGCCCGGCTCGAAGGGGCCGAGGGTGTTCCCTTTCCGGTCCAGGGGCTGCTCGTGGGCATAGTCTTCATCCACGCCGAGGATCTGCCAGCGCACGCGGCGGCGGGTGGAGCGCTCGCCGCCCTTGGGCGGGTATCGAATGATGATTTGTTGTCCCTGCTCGCCGCCCTGTTTCAGCGATTTGATCTCCAGCACAGCCGGGACGAGGGCACCTTTCTCCGTGGGGATCTTGTTCAGGGCCTCGTGTTCGGCGGTGCCGGGCTCGAAGCTGTTGCTGACGATCTTGTACCAGTTTTTGTTGAGCTGGTCGGTATGCTGATCATGCGCCTGCATGGCGGCTTTCTGCACGTTGTGCGCTTTGCGCGCCTGCCCGGCCTGGTTGATCTGCTCGTTGTAGCCGTCCAGCAGGGTTTTGGCCATCGCGGCGCTGTGGGGGATCTTCTGGAGCCGCCGGGTGATGGGGGGCTGCGGCTCGGGAAGGGCGGCGAGAGCCTGATCCGCCATGAGCCAGAGCGGATAAAGGTCCCGCATCCGCGCGAGGATGCCGGCGACGGTCCGGGGCCGGTGCTGAAAGACCTTTTTCAGGGCGGCCATGAGCGGGGCGTTATCATAGAGCTGCCCCTGGATGATGTGGGGGACATGGGTGCCGAGGAGTGCGAGCTTTTCGAGGGTGTCCTGGGCGGTGCGCTCGGCGTGATCCAGCGTGTCCTGGGTGGTGACGTTCTGCTGGGCGAGGGGCTCGAACTGGTTGATAAGGGTCTCCATGTCGAGGTAGCCCTGATTGCTCACGCGAAGGTCTGGGCAGTGCTGTTTCCAGAGCGTGTGGGTCGTGTGGGCACGCTTGAGGGTGATTTCCCAGGGTTGCATGGTCTTGTGGGGTTGCTCAGGCGGCTCGGGTGGGTGTTTGTGTGGCTGTGGGCTTTAACGGGGCGGCTTGGGTTATCTTTGAGGGTGCGGGTGTGTTTTCTGTGCCTTCTTGCATGGGTCTCTCGGCAACGACGGATTTGGGCGTTGGAAAGGGGAGTAACATTGATGACGCTGTTGACGTTATTGACGGGGCATGTTGATTGGGTGTCAGGGCGAGTTTTAGTTCTTTAGCTGCAAAAGTATGTTTTGCTGCTGCAATTGATGTTTCTGTCATTGTGACAGAGTCAATAAATGCTGCGTCATGTTTGGTGTGTGGTCTGACAATTTAACGTTTTGGTTCTTAAAGCAGGCTTATTGATGAGGTTTCAATTGCCTATGGTTTAGGTATTTAATTGAATGCTTTTGATTTTAATTTTTGTGGTGATGTATTGTTTTGGCTGTGGGCAGGATGTGTCAGTGGTGTGGATGCCAATGCTCTGTGGGTAGCATTTGCCAGGCTATGCGGCTTTTTAACGCCTCGCGTGGACGCGGAAAGCCCCCGAACCGCCGGATTGCTTGGCGATAGGGGGGCTAAGGTGCTGTCGTGGTGCTGTGGGCGATCACATCCGGCCTGCGCGCCTGGATCAGGCGAGGCGGGCGTCGATGTCCTTTTCGAGGAAGCTCCAGAGACTTTCGAGGGAGGCGGTGACGCTGGTTTTGGCGGCGGCGAGTTCGGCGGCGCTGAGGCTCTGCCCGGCGGCGGGGACCTGGCGGGCGAACATGTAGTATTTGATCTTGGGCTCGGTGCCGCTCGGACGGACGGCGAAGCTGCGGCCGTCGGCGAGATCGACGAAGAGCATTTTCTCGGTGGAGATGGCGTCGCCTTCTTCGTCGAAGATGCCGGGCTTGCGGAAGTCGCGGACGGCGGTGACGGGGCTGCCATCGACCTCGGTGGGGGGATTGGAGCCGTAGCTGTCGGCGAGTTTGGCGATCTGGGCGGCTCCGCTGGCGCCTTCGAAGGTTTTGCTTTGATTCACTTCGAGGAAGTAGCCGACGTCGCTGTAAATTTCGTCGAGGAGGCCGGTGATGGTGAGATCGCGGCTGGCGGCGTAGGCGGCGAGTTCGGCGAACATGACGACGGCGCCGTTGCCGTCTTTGTCACGGCTGAAGTCGTCGCCCATGTAGCCGTAGCTTTCTTCGCCGCCGAAGACGAGGAATTTGCTATGGGCGAGGCGTGCGGCGCGGGAGTCGGCGGCGGAGAGATCGCGGTAGGTGGCGAGGATTTCGCAGGGGAGGGCGGCTTCGTATTTGGCGAGCTTGGAGCTGATCCATTTGAAGCCGGTGAGGGTGTTGACGCACTGGACGCCGAATTTGGCGGCGATGGTGTCCTGCATGGGGCTGGTGACGAAGGTCTTGAGGAAGACGGCGTTCTTGCGGTTGCCTTCGTTGAGGATGCCGAGGTCGAACATGGTCTTGAGGCGATACCAGCCCATGAGTGCGCCGGTCTGATTGCCGGTGAGGAGCTGCATTTCGCCCTGGTCATTGCGGACGCCGACGCCCATGCGGTCGCAGTCGGGGTCGGTGCCGATGACGATGTCGGCGCCTTCTTTGTTGGCGAGATCGACGGCCATTTTGAGGGCGGGGGCGTTCTCGGGGTTGGGGGATTTGACGGTGGGGAAGCGGCCGTCGCGGATGTCCTGCTCGGGGACGGTGAGGAAGTTGAAGCCGAGTTTTTTCAACAAGACGGGGACGAGGACGCCGCCGGTGCCGTGGAGGGCAGTGAAGACGATTTTGAGGTTCTTGGCTTTGTCGCCTTTGAGGAGCTCGGGCTGGAGCATCATGGTCTCGACGCGGGCGAGGTAGAGGGCGTCCATGTCGGCGCCGAGGATGGTGATTTGACCCTGCTCGGTGAGGGGGAGGGGTGCGTAGGCTTCGTCTTTGAGGGCGTTGACTTCTTTGATGATGCCGGTGGCGTGGGGCTCGACGATGCCTGCGCCGTCGCTGAAGTTGACTTTGAAGCCGTTGTCGTGGGCGGGGTTGTGGCTGGCGGTGAGCATGACGCCGGCGTCTGCGCGGAGCTGGCGGACGGCGAAGGACATTTCGGGGGTGGCGCGGCAGTCGTCGAAAAGATAGACGTCGGCGCCGTTTTCGGTGGCAATGTGGGCGCAGCGCTGGGCGAACTCGGCGGAGAAGTGGCGGGTGTCGTGGGCGAAGACGATGCTGGGTTTGCCACCGAGGCGTGCGGCGGCGCGGTAGGCCTTGGCATAGGCAACGAGGCCGCGGGTGGCGCGGGCGACGTTGTAGTAGTTCATGGCGTTGGTGCCGACGCAGGGGTGCTCGGGGCGCTGATCTGCGGCGGCGGTGCCGCGCTCGGCGGCGGTGACGATTTTGCCGACGGTGCGTCCGCGGAGGCCGCCGGTGCCGAATTTGAGGGCCTGGTAGAAGCGGTCATTCAACTCGGCCCACTGGCCGGCGGAGGCGAGTTCTTCGATGCTGGCGCGATAGACGGGATTGGTGCTGGCGGCGAGGAGGGCCAGGATGTTTTCGTGGCTGGCGGGGAGGAGCTGACCGGCGTCAGTGGCGGATTTGAGGGTGGCTTCGAGGGACATGGTAGAGGGAGGATAGCGGGTGCGTGCATCTTGGCAATGGCCGCGATTGTGTGACGGTGGACCAAAAATGTGGCGACATCCCCCGGAATAGGTCTTAGTGAAGCCCCTGA
This sequence comes from Prosthecobacter sp., assembly GCA_044373575.1. Lineage (GTDB taxonomy): Bacteria > Verrucomicrobiota > Verrucomicrobiia > Verrucomicrobiales > Verrucomicrobiaceae > Prosthecobacter. The sequence continues at coordinate 22,089 of JBILPY010000014.1, forward strand.
ATTTCAACTTGCCGAATTACCCGTCTGTACTACTGTCGCGCTCCTTGTCCCGGACAGCGTTTGTTATTTGAGTGAGAGTGGGGTGCGCCCCGCTCTCTTTTTGTCTGGGGATGGAACGATTTTTATGACAAGCGAACTTAAAGCACTATTCGACTACTACGAGAAGGAGAAAGGGATCGACCGCGACCGCATGGTCGAGGTGCTCTCCCAGGCACTTCTTGCGGCCTCGAAAAAGAGCATCGGCCCCGCCCGCGAACTGCGCATCGCCATTGATCCTGAGAAGGGCACAATCCGTGCCTTTGCCAAACTGATCGCTGTCGAGGAAGTCAAGAATCCTTGGGAAGAGCTGCCCATGAATAAAGCCCGCATCCTGAAAAAGGACGCGCAGCCCGGTGACGAGATTGACATCGAGGTCACCCCAAAGAACATGGGCCGAATTGCTGCCCAGACCGCGAAGCAGACCATGATGCAGCGCGTCCGCATGGCCGAGAAAGAGAACCTTTACGACGAATTCAAGGACCGTGCTGGCGATGTCGTAAACGGCACCATCCGCCGCTTCGACAAGAGTGACGTGATCGTAGATCTTGGCAAATTTGAGGGCGTCATGCCAAATAAAGAACGCGTGCCGACCGAGGAATACACCATCGGCGACCGCATGCGTTTCTATGTGAAAGCCGTGGAGAAAGAAGGTGTCCGTGGACCGGAAATCGTGCTCAGCCGCGGGCATGTGAACTTCGTCCGCCGCCTCTTCGAATTTGAAGTGGCTGAAATCGGTGACCACACCGTGGAGATCTCCAG
>JBILPY010000208.1:0-7002 GCA_044373575.1 Prosthecobacter sp.
TTCAGGTGGCACTTTTTCTGGCACTTCGGCCGCTGGTAAATCAGAATTCATGAGTCCTTCGGCAGATGGCATTCACTCTCCATGACGGGGGCCGTCACGAACGATGGCAGAGCCCCCCAGCGCTCCAGGCAGCGCTCAAAGAGGCTGGAAAACACATCCGCACGGTTGAACCAGTCCGCCTGCAACCCGTCATCCACCGGACATTGCAGCACCACCTTCGCCCCCCCTTTCATTTGCAGACACACAGGCTGCGTCTGTTCCGTGGGTGCCTGCTTAAATCCAATCCATTGAAAGCGGTGGCCCAAAAGCTCGGTGAACTCCTCCAGGCTAGAGCATTGCTCGATGTCAAACTCCAGCACCCGCGCGTGAATGCGAATGTGCTCGAGCCGTTTCCGACGCTCCAGTGCCTCCGTCACCTGCTGGCGCAGTCGTGACCAGCTCTTCACATAGCCAAGATAACGCGCCGCCCCGATGGCCAGCAAAAACAACACCGCGCCCGCCACCGGCAGCGCCACACCTTTCGTCAGCAGGATGCTGATGCCCACCAAGCTGAGCACCGCGCATACCGAATACATGGCCACCAGAGCCCGCCCCTTGCTGTAGCCCAGCAGAATGAGCCGGTGGTGGATGTGCTCCGCATCCGCACTGAAGATCGGAACCCCACGGATGCTCCGGCGCAAGATGGCAAAAAAAGTGTCCAGGATCGGCACCCCCAGAGCGATGATGACGACGAGCAGAGCAGCGATCACTGAGCCCTTTTGTGAACTCTTCAGCGACACAGAGGCAACAAAAAAGCCGATCAGATAGGCCCCGCCATCTCCGAGAAAGATCCGCGCCGGAGGAAAATTGAAAAACAGGAAGCCCGATATTGCACCTGCCATCAGAATCGAAATCAGCATCACCTCTGTGTTCCTTCCCACAAAGCCTACAAAAGCCAGGGTGAGACATAGGAATAGCCCAAAGCCACCCGCCAGCCCATCCATGCCATCGATGAGATTGATGATGTTCGGGATCGCCACCAGCCAGAACAACGTCAGCGGCAGACTCCACCAACCGAGGTCCAGGGAACCGACACCGAAAGGATTACTCAGCATGTCGATCGATACACCGAGGGAATAGAGGATCAAAGCTACGCCAATCTGCCCGACCAGCTTCACCCGCGCCCCCAGCGCCTTTAGATCATCGAAGAACCCGATGCTGAAAATCAGCGCATTGCACAGCAGCAGGGGCGCGAACTCCAGCCAGCGCACGCGCCCGAAATAAAGCATGAACGTCACGCCCATCATCAGCGCCAGAAAGATCGGTGCCCCGCCAAGACGAGGGATCGGCTTCTCATGCTGCTTCCGCCGTCCATCGGGCGCATCCATCCCCACCGTGCTCTTTCGCCGGAGGATATAGATCGTCGCCAGCACACTCACCACCAGAGCCCCCACAAAATAGACCATCAACTCCGGCAGGAGCGGCATGGCTGGTGCAGGTGGCCCCATCAGAGCTTCAGGATTGGCGGCTTCGGTCATGCTGTGGAGGTAAGATCAGAATCGGTCGGGCATCCCCTGCCCTGCAGCAGCAATCACGTCGATCAGGCGCGGGCGCAAGCGGCTCTGCGAGAACTCCGCCGCCAGCGCACGACTCGCCCCAGATGGCAGAAGCGGCCCCGCCGCCGCAGCATCCCGTAGCACCTGCACGAGACCCACGACGTCACCGTGCTTACCGATCCGCGCATAGCGCCGGTCCGGCAGACGCGCCGCCAGATCAGACAGGTGGCATTCCTCCGGCCCTATCCCCAGGAAAGGCAGCCCGAGGGCGAGAATGTTGTAGATCTTGCACGGATGCACGATGCCCACAAACGGCGCGCCCATCACCACCAAGTGCAGATCCGCCGAAGACAGTGAGGCCGAGAGCTGATCCTTCGGCTGATACGGCAGGCAGGTGATGTTCTTCAAACCCTGCCTCTCCGCAAAAGCCCGCACCTTCCCATGCTCGCTGCCACCGCCCACAAAGAGAAAATGCAGCGTCGCATGGCCCGCCAGCTCCCGCGCCGCCTCCAGCACCGAGTCCAGCGGGTGGCACGGGCTGTGATTCCCCGAATACATCACGATGAACTTCCCCGTCAGCCCATGCGCCGCACGGAAAGCCTCCCGCCCCGGAACATCCCACCTCACCGCATCATCGTGCGACCACGGCGCATCCACATGGATGACATGTGCGCCCACCTCCTTCTCCCGCAGCCGATCCGCCATGAAACGATCCAGCGCCACAATGCGTGCCGCACGGCGGAAGCTCCACTTTTGTAGCCCTGCCATCACCCGCTCCGGCAGCCCGCCGGCCTTCAGCCAGCCCGCAGCCACCGCCTCATCCGGGTTCAAATCCATCACCCACGGCACCACCGCCCCGCCTTTGATCACCGCCATCATCGTCCCCAGCGAGGAAATCAGCGGCGGCGAAGTCAGGCACACCGTCACATCAAAGCGCCTCAGCCTCAGCAGGATCAGCGTCGCATTGATCCAAAACGTCGCGAAATCCACATACCGACGCCACTTCGCCTTCTTCCCCAGCCCCGGCGTCCAGATCCGGTGGATCTCCACCCCCCTCCAGGATTCCCTCACCGGGAAGCGCTGCTCAGGATTGTCATAGCCACGGCTCGAAGCCACCGCCACCACCTCATGCCCAGCCTCTACCAGCCCAACCGCCAGATCCGTCAGATGCTGTGCCGACGAGACATGATCCGGATAGAAGCATTGATTGAGCAGCAAGATTCTCATGCAGCCAATTAGAGCGACTTATTCCCCTTCACGATCTCATCGTAGATCCAGGCGTAGGTCTTCTCCATGCCATCAAGGAGGCGGACATTGGGCTCCCATTGGAAGACCTCTTGGATAAGTGTGTTGTCACTGCTGCGACCATTCACGCCTTTCGGTGCATCGAGCTTGTAGCTGCGCTCCAGCTTCACACCGGCGATGTCTTCGACGATGTCCACGAGCTGGTTGATGCTGACCATCTCGGCGCTGCCGATGTTGATGGGCTCGATGTAGTCGCTGTTCGTCAGCATCTGCGTGCCATACACACAGTCGGTGATGTACATGAAGCTGCGGGTTTGCTCGCCCGTGCCCCAGATATCGATCTCCAGCTTTCCGCTGAGTTTGGCCATGGCGACCTTGCGACAGACAGCGGCAGGTGCCTTCTCGCGACCACCATCCCAGGTGCCAAAGGGGCCATAGACATTGTGATATCGCGCCACGCGGGCCTTGAGCCCGAAGTCCTCGCGGAAGTGGCGGCACATGCGCTCACTGAAAAGCTTTTCCCAGCCATAGCCATCTTCCGGAAGCGCAGGATAAGCATCCGCTTCCTTCAGCGCCGGCACATCGAAGGCCTTCTGCTTGTCGCCATTGTAAACGCAGGCGCTGGAGGCGTAGAAGAAGCGCTCCACACCTTCATCACGAGCGGCCATGCAAAGGTGCGTGTTGATCAGCACGCTGAGCATGCAGAGGGCTTTGTTGTTTTCGATGAAGCCCATGCCACCCATGTCAGCGGCGAGGTTATAGAGAGTATGTGCACCTTTCGCGGCCTTGTAGCAGGCAGCCTTTTCCTGGAGATCGAGCACGACGTTCTCCACATCATCAAAGCGCTGATACCATTGGTCGAAGGGCTTCTGGTCCACGGCGCGAATGCGTGTGTAACCTTGTGCCCGCAGATCTGCCACGAGCGCGCCGCCGATGAAACCGCCTGCCCCGCAGACGCTGATAAGTTGGTCTTTAGCCATGAAAATGAAGATCTTGGGAATAAACAAAAAGAGGCGCGATTATTGAAATCCCGCCTCAGAACGCAAGCTGTGTTTCCTGAGTCAATCAACCACTAACCGAGCCCCAAATGGCTCGTCGGGCCCGGATGCGCCAGACATCGCGGGCCATGCGCCAGGAATCCCGAAGCAGGTCCACCTTTCCGCCGGGTACTTCGTGCCAGTCGATCGGCACCTCATGGATGACACATCCGGTGTCCAGCAGCGCCACCATCAGCTCCACATCAAAGGCAAAGCCCGTGACCTCGAGTCGGTCGGAGATGCGCTCGAAAGCCGCCCTTGGCACCAACTTCAGCCCACACTGCGAATCATAGACTGGCACCGCCAGCATCTCCGACACCAGCGTGGCATACACACGGCCAAGCAAGTGACGCTTCAAAAGACGATCCACCCGCCGCCCCAGCATCTTGATCCGCGAAGCAAACAAGGCCGACTTAGTATTCGTCATTCCCACCAACCGCACCACTTCCGCCACTGGACACGCCCCATCGGCATCCACAAAGGCCAGCCATTCCGCATCACCATGCTCACGCCATCCGGCATACACCGCCCCGCCCTTGCCAAGGTTCTCCGGCAGTGATTTCAGCGGCAGCAGGCATGAATGCTCGGCACGCAAATCATCGACGATGCGCCGCATCCACTCGGCCTCCCCGGAATCCGAGCCATCCTCCACCACCAGCACCTGCACTCCACCGAGCGCTGTCATTTCACGGCAAAGATCCGGCAGAAAGCCGCCGATGCGTGCGCTCTCGCGATAGCAAGGCACGACGAGATGCACGCTGGGAGCTTCATTTGTCATGCTTGAACCTTCTCTCGATCAGCCGCAGCGCCAGCAGCATTTCCGCGAGCACGCGTTGCAGCGCATAATACCAACCGCGCCAGCCATCCCAGATCGTTCCTTTGACGAGAAGCGTGAAAACCAAGCTCGCCGGCACCGCCAGCCAGCAGGTGAGACGCAACTTGTCCTGAAGTCGCAGCTTCGCTGGATCAGCAGCGGCGAGCTTCTCCGCCTCCAGCAGCGCATATTTATCCTGAGAAGAAAGCCAGCGCGTCAGCGGCTTGCGATCATCGTGATCGATCTTCGTCTGAATATGTCCAAGCTCGCCGGGAACGCTGAGGAGCTGCGTGTGACCGTCCTGCACATAGCAGCATCTGCTTTTGGCAAACAGAACGGCACGCGGAGGATAGAGCGAGCCACGCAAGGCCTGTCCAAAGATGAGATAGCGGAAGCCTGCGTCGTAGGCATCTGCGGCACCATCGAGCTGCCGGATCTCCTCTTCAAAGCCCATGCCGAGCACATAATCCGCATCCAACGCCAGCACCCAGTCGGAGCGGCAGGCCTCCACGCCAAAGTTCCACTGTGTCGTGTGATCATCGAAGGCACGGATTTCAAAGCGCACGTTCGAGAACTGCGCAGCGATCTCGCGAGTAGCATCCGTGCTGCCGCTGTCCAGCACCACCACCTCACAAGCCCACGCCAGTCGCGAAAGCGTGCGCGAGAGATTCGGTGCCTCATTGTAGGTGAGGACGAGCGGCGTGATGTCTTCGAGCTTCATGCCTTGGGTTTGTCCACACTGACGATCATGGTCATCCAGAGCCAGGGCAGACGTCCGGCACCACGAAACTGCATGTTTTGAAAACCAGCCTCGGACAGCAGCTTCCACAACGTTGCACGACTCCATAGCTTGATGTGGCCTCCATCCCAAAGCGGGTCCCAGTGCTTGTCCCATCCGCCGGTGAGGGCGATGTCGAGGTTCTTCAAGTAACCATGATAAGGCGTGGTGCAGATAAAGCGCCCACCCGGCTTCAGCGCGGCGAAGGCACCTTTCACATAGGGTCGCGGCGCGTAGAGATGCTCAACGACCTCCGTGCTCACGATCACATCAAAGGGTGCCACACCGAGATTCTCCAGGATGTGGTCATCGGCGCCCATCACTTCAAAGCGAGCGCCTGGATGCGAACGACGAGCGATCTCGATGCCCGAGAGGCTTAGGTCGATGCCCGTGACCTCACAGCCCTTCGCGAGGAATTGCCCGCAGGTGTAGCCATTGCCGCAGCCCACATCCAGCACACGCATTCCCGGCCTGATCTCACCCACGAGGTCAAAGACATGCGGCATGAAGTGGCGGTGCATGTGGGATGCCTGGGAGTCGTGAAACTGATAATCGCTGCCTTCGGTGCTCATGCTTGTTGGGTATTGGGAGAGGTAAGTTGATCGTACAGCTTCAGCAGTCGCACTGCCATGACTTCACTGCTGTAATTTTGTGCTGCCGCTCGTGCGCTGATGGAGAGCTTTTGCCGCAAGGCGCTGTCTTTGATGAGCCGCACACATTCGCGGGCAAGAGCATCGGCATCATCCACAGGCGTGCGGATGACTGCGTCACGGCAAACTTCATCACAGGCCAGAGCCACGCCTGGAGTCGTCACACAGGGCAGACCCACAGCCATCGCCTCCAGAAGTGCGATGCCGAAATTCTCCGAGCGCGATGGCAGAACAAAGAGGTCCGCACCAGCCAGAGCCGCCAGCTTTCGCGTTCCCGACACATGCCCGGTCCAGATCACCGACGACTCGATGCCGAACTGCCTCGACTGCTGCTGCAACGATTGCTGAAGCGCCGCATCACCATCGCCAGCCAACATGAGCAGCGTCTCGGGGCACTCACGATGAATCTTTGCGAAAGCCGCCAGCAGTACTGGCAGCCCTTTCTTTTCATCCAGGCGCGAGAGAAACAAGATCATTACCTTTCCCGATGCCTGCGGCCATTCACCTGCCAGTGCTTCACGCGGCGGGAGTGAGCCGAAGCTCGTAAGATCAATGCCCAGTGGCAGCACCACGGGTGTCGGGATGAGCTCAAGCGGTGCTGCCTCGGCGGCTTCCTGATCGCTCGTGTAGTGGATGGCTGCCGCTCGATTCAGCGCAGGCTTGTCGAGCAGGCCAAAGGACAACGCCTTCACCCAGCGGCGACGGTTTTTCATGCCCCAGGCATTCAGCACACCAAGCGGACGCACAATGTAAGGCACACCCGCCAGTCTGGCCGCCAAAGCTCCCGCCAGAGTGGAGAAGGAGAAGACCGTGTGAATGTGGATCACATCATACTCCTGCGCATGACGGCAAAGCCAACTCAGCAATGGCAGCGAGAGTTTATAAAACTCCGTCTGCTTCGGGAAGTAGAAGACGCGGAAGCCATCTGCATGAGTCACGGGCA
>JBILPY010000209.1:0-6997 GCA_044373575.1 Prosthecobacter sp.
CATCGTCATCGGCGCGGGCGCCATCGGCATCGAGTTTGCTTATTTCTTCAATGCCTACGGCACCAAAGTCACCGTCGTCGAGATGCTGCCGGACGTGCTTCCGGTGGAGGACACTGAAGTCAGCAAGACGCTGGAGAAGAGCCTCACCAAGTCCGGCATCCGCATCCTCACCAACACCAAAGTCACCGGCACGTCCGAGGACGGCAAGGGCGTGAAAATCACCGTCGAAGGTGCGGCCAATGAAACGCTGGAGGCCGACATCTGCCTCGTCGCCATCGGGGTGAAACCCGTGCTGCCCGGCGGCATTGAGTTGAAGCTCAGTGATCGCGGATGGTTGCAGACCGACGACCGTTACCAGACCAGTGTCAAAGGCATCTACGGCGCCGGCGACATCATCGGGCCGCCATGGCTCGCCCACGTCGCCAGCTACGAGGCCGTGCAGTGCGTTGAAGGACTCTTCACCAAGCACAAGCCCAAGAAGGTCGGCGTCTTCCCCGGCTGCACCTACTGCCATCCGCAGGTCGCCAGCATCGGCCTTACCGAGCGCGCGGCGAAGGAAAAGGGTCTCAAGTTCAAAGTCGGCAAGTTCCCCTACGCCGCCAGCGGCAAGGCCCTCGCCGCCGGAGAGCCCGAAGGTTTTGTGAAGATTCTCTACGGCGAACCGCATGGTGAGATCATCGGCGCGCACATCATCGGCAGCGAAAGCACCGAGATGATCGCCGAGATCGGCCTCGCCATGAACCTCGAAGCCACCTGGGACGAAATCGAAGCCACCATCCACGCCCATCCGACCCTGTCCGAGATGGTCAAGGAAGCCACCGAAGTGGCGAAGGGGCATCCGATTCATGTGTGAGTGAATCACCAATCCGAGTAGCTGAGCAAAACTGAGCTACTCGAATGATCAAAGAGGCATCTGCCACATTTTTGGCAGATGCCTTTTTGTGTTTTGCATCCTGTTACAGCAAAGCCATGAAGACTCTGGATTTTCATGATGTCAGGAACTTTGAGGAATGCCGAAAGTCCTATCCCACTTCCATAAACTTGAATCTCGGCTACAGGCTCTTCACGCAAATGGTAGAGGTTGAATGCCTTTACTTCTCCTGTTTTGCCATTCTCGACTTCAGTGAAGCCGCTGGCTACAACCGCTCTCATCCATGACGAGTATTCCGATACATCTCGACTGAAGAGCACTCCGTTACATGCTGAACTCAGCATGCCAGTAGCATGTTTGCCAGTGTATGGCATTTGTGGGTCAAGTCTTCTGAACTGATCTTCTGCATCCGTGCGAGCGGATAGAAGTGCAGGGAAGCTCAAAGAGCAGGTGGGACAGAGGTAGGAGATGCGTCGGTTTAAAGTGGTCATCGTAGATATTAGCGGGATTCCGCTTTTTGATGAGTCCTTCCCCCAATTCTTCTCCAAGACCATGAAACCCGCCGATCAATATCACCGCTTGGTCCGCTGGCCCGATGAAGACCAGATCGACATCGGCTACCGCCCCGATCTCTAGCTCTGCAGCGTGTGCTATGGTGACGAGGAAGATCGGGTCTATGGCGAGCCAGGCGGTACCATCCGCAATCAAGTCGCCCATCGGCAGCAGAAGGGCGGAGTCAGGGCTCCCAGGATAGAAATTGCATTACGCATGTCAGATGTGCATGGAGGATTAACTCTCAATTCTTTCCACATCATGAAGTCTCTCCCTCTTTTATCTCTTCTCAGTCTGTGGCTCTGCTCCTGTTCAGGCACACACTCAACAATTCGGGAAGGCTATGCTTACCAGATGACCGAGGACCAAGCTGCCGTTCTGGTGGATTCGGTGATACGCTCAAACATCGCCAATGATCGGATGCTCCCTGGCAGCAAGCTCGTCGCATCAGGGTATGATCGATCTCTCACAGACACTCAAACCTACACAGCTACAGCCATAGCAGTTCCGAGTTTGTCCGCCTTTGCTTTCGAACTTCGTCATGAAGGCACCATGTTTAATGGCCCGACTAAGGCCAAGCGCATTTATTACACGTTGAATGAGCGTGCGACGCTAGTGGGTCCGCGGGTATCCATCAAATAGGGACCGTCTCTCAAGGCCAAAGGCCTTGCGTCATGCAGCCCAGGGTTGCGCGGAGCGCTACCCTGGGAACTCCGATGAACCCCGCCGAACTCCAAAGGAGTTCCGTCAGGCTTCGTAGACCGAGAGACTTTAGGATGACGAAACGCGCTACAGGCGGTGGATTCACCCCCTGCCTCTGGATAAATCAGTTCTCTGTAGAGGAGGTCGGCTCAATGGTCTCCGCACTCGTGGCTTCTGCCTCGACGGATGCTTCACTGGCAGGCGTTTCCACCTCGACAACCTCAGTCGCCACATCGGCTTCATCAGTGGGAGACTCTGCAGCATCTTCCTCTGCAGCGACTTCCTCAGCAACGTTCTGCTCCACAGTGCCTTCCGGCGCCGCTTCCTCAGCAGGCGTTTCGGCAGTGCTTTCAGCCAAGGGGACTTTCTGACTTGTCTCCACTTTGGCGGCAGCAGGCGCTGGAGCAGCTTTGGGAGCAGGCTGGGGCTCGCCTTGAACGCCGAGGAAGACCATTCCGTCGCTGTACTCGATGACGTAACCTTCGTTCGCCAGCCAGCGGATATCTTTGATGACGCCGATCTGTTCGTCCGTAGGTGCGAGCTTCGCAGGAGCGGCAGTCTCGCCTTCGGCAGGAGGCGCCACCGGAGCGGAGGGGCAGATGGCTTCGACAAGGTCGTGCAGCAGGATACCGGCCTTGCCTTTCAGCACTACGACAATCTTGGCCACACGTTCGGAGAAGACAACGCCTGGATCGATGGCCTTTGGCTTCACGCGGCTCACGAAGAGCTTGCCCGCGCGGCGTTTGAAGAGCTTCAGCCCACGGCGCTCAAATCCTGCACCGAGCTTCTGGGACATGTCGAAGAGATGCTTGCGGGCATTGTCCACGCCCTGGCGCAGCATGATGAAGAGCACATGCGTGAGCTTCGATTTGTCGATGTTGCCAGACACGGTGCCATCGCGCACTTCGGACACAGCTGCATCGCCATGAATGCGGCGGAAGTGGGCTTCCATTTCAGCACGAGTAGTGAGAGCCAGTGGCTCAGCGCCCTCGGCAGGCTGATCGAGCAGCCAGACCCAGCGATGGCCTTTCTTTAGCTTCTCTTTCCACTCAGCGACGCGCTCAGGGCTGGCCTCCACACGAACGCGGCGTTTGTACTCCTCAAGCGGCAGCGTTGAGAAACGCTCGCGATGCAGGCGGATGATGGTGGACTGGAAGCTATGATGGCTCGGTGGGCCGAGCAGTTCGCCGCTCATGCCGCAGATGCCGATGCTCTTGAAGTCGCCCTTCGGTTCTTCGAGTTCGATTTCTTCGGAACGATAAAACGCATCTAGCGCATTGCTGCGCATGACATGCTGGAGAGCTTCCTCACGGGTGAGGAAAAGGCCGCCATCCTTGGTGGCAAACAAACCGCCACTGCGCTCAGCCGCGCAAATGTAGCGGGCATGGAAGCGATCTCCATCGGCTAGCACAAGACGCGCCGCATCAAACATGCTGAAGGCGTGACCGCTCGTGCGGATGTGAGTGGCGAGTGCTTCAGCCGCCTTGTCTTCGGGCTCGATGACCACCTGAATATCACGCGGCATCTCCACCCATTCGCGCTGCGGGCGGGCATCTTCACGATTGCGATCACCGAAGCGACGCGGGCCACCGCCTTGACCGGGAGGTCCATCGCGACGTGGGCCAGGAGGACCATCACGACGCGGACCACCGCCCTGACCCGGAGGGCCATCGCGACGAGGACCGCCACCCTGGCCGGGAGGACCGTCACGACGAGGCGGGCGCTGTCCTTGGCCGTCACCGGCTGGACGCGGGCGGTCACCAAAGCCACCACCACCGCCGGGCCGACGCCCTGGAGGGCCATCACGACGATCACCACCGAATCCGCCGCGACGAGGGCCGCGATCTTCACGCTCTTCGTAGCGGCTCAAGTCCGCCGTGCTGCCTCCGCTCATGCCGGACACCCAGGCGGGCATCATTTTCAGTTCAGTAAGATCCACCGCAGCCGCAGAAGGGATGGGTGCGGCTGGTGCATCGGATATCGTTTCAGGCTCAGTCATGACGGGATAACGGGCGCGCATTATGGGATGCCTTCTTGTGATTGTCTCCAACTTTGTTGCCTCAGAACCGGCAGGGCGTTTGCCCATGGCTGGAGCGGCTCTTATAGTTGGAACCTTGCGCTCCCTCGCCCTCCGCTTTTCCACCTTGGCCAGAGCCCTCATTACCCGAGGTCTCGGCTCGCGCATGGTGTCGGGCTTTGTCATCGTCGCGATGCTGACGGTGGTTTCCAAAGCGGTGTCCTTTGTGAAGGACGCTGCGGTGGCTCGGCAGTTCGGCATCAGTGATGCGCTGGATGCCTTCATGTTCTCCTTTGCGCTGCTGACCTTCATCGCCGCGCTGATCGGCGGCGGATTGCCGGAGGCTTTTCTGCCAAAGTATGCCGAGGTCATGCATCAAAAGAGCCCTGCCCGCGCCAAGCGACTGGCGGTGCAGAGTTCGCTGATCCACGCGCTGATACTTCTCGTCACAGCGGCTGTGTTGTTTGTTTTAGCCCCTCATTTTGTTGGCTGGACCACGCGTGGCTTCTCGGCTGAAAAGCAGGCGCTTGCCGTCGGCGTAATGCGTGAACTGCTGCCTTTTATGGCCTGTCTCGGTATCAGCTATCAGCTCGGAACCTGGCTTCGTGCCGACAAACATTTCACCGTGGCCGCCGCCGCACCGATGGCGGTCCCACTCGTCATCATCCTTTGGCTGCTGGTGAATCATGCGACAGCGGATGTCAGCACCCTCGTGCATGGCACTGTGGCTGGTGGCGCACTGCATCTGGGTATCCTGATGTTTGTGCTCTGGCGTCGCGATGGGCTTTCGCCTTCATTCGTCTTGAGCTGCTTCAAGGATTGGGAGCCCGAGGTGCGCGGCGTGCTGCGCGGTTCCGTGCCATTCCTTGTGGCAGGCGCCATATTTAATATGGCCGTCGTCATCGATCAGGCCATGGCCTCCTGGCTGGAGGCGGGCAGCGTGTCCGTGCTCAGCTACTCGGACAAAGTCTGCGGCATCATCCTCGCCGTGACTGCAGCACCGAGCTGCGAGGTGCTCTTCCCCTACTTTGCTGACAAAGTCGCACGTCGTGACTGGCTCGGTGTTAAGCGTCAGCTCTTCAGCAGCGCTGGCATCATTTTGTCAGCGGCCCTGCCTGCGGCCTTGCTGCTTTCCCTGCTCGCACCCTGGATCATTGCGCTGCTCTTTGAGCGCGGATCATTCACGGCAGACAATACCCAGCGTGTCGCGGATGTGCTCCGCTTCGGCGCTTTGCAGATCCCCTTCTACATTCTCGGCAGTCTCGCCTCACGCGTGGTCGTGGCCATGCAGGCCACACGATTCATCATCGTGCTTGCCTCCGTGGCAGTCGTCGGAAATGCCACCTTCAACTGGCTCCTCATGCAGCGTTACGGCGCGGCAGGGATCGCCCTCTCCACGGTGCTGGTGCAGATGATCTCCGCCGCCATGTCCTGCATGTTTGTGCTGCGGATGATCCGTGGAAAGCTGGACGAAGCCGCTGCCTCAGAACGAGTGGATGAAGAGCCCGGAGCGTAGCTTCGGCTCAAACCAGGTGCTCTTCGGCGGCATGATCTGCTCGGCATCCGAGATGGCCATGAGCTGATCCACCGTCACGGGATGCATGGAGAAAGCCACGGCGTGGTCGCCTGCGTCCACCAGCTTTTCCAGCTCCGCCGTGCCGCGGATGCCGCCGATGAAGTCGATGCGCTTGCTCGTGCGTGGGTCATCAATGCCAAGCACAGGCTTCAAAAGACGATCCTGGAGGATGCTGACATCGAGGAGGTCGATTGGGCTGGCATCAGGGGCCGCTTTCCACGCCAGATCATACCATTTGCCGCCCAGATACATGCTCGCATGGCCAGGCAGCGTGGGGGATTTTGTCTCCGTCGGCGTGACGGCGAAGATGCTGCTGACTTCGGTCAGGAAGGCCTCCGGCGTGCGACCATTCAGATCCTTTACTGCGCGGTTGTAGGGCAGGATTTTCAGCTCATTGCCGGGGAAGAGCACGCAGAGGAACCAGTTGTAGTCCTCAGCACCGGTATGGCCAGGATTGCGCTCGCGGCGCAGTTTGCTCACGCGGAAGGCGCTGGCGGCGCGGTGATGTCCATCCGCGATATAGGAGGCAGGAACCTCGCTGCCGAAAAGGCTCTCCAACTGCGCACAGGCATCGGCAGGCAGTTTCCAGACCTGATGCTGCACACCATCCGCCGCCACGAAATCATGCTGCGGAGCATTTGCCGCCATGTGGCCCTGGATGATCGCATCGATGCTCGCCGTGCCGCGATAGGTCAGGAAGATCGGGCCGGTATTCGCGCTCAGCGAGTCCACGAGGCGCGTGCGGTCATCTTCTTTGTCCTGCCGGGTCTTCTCGTGCTTTTTGATGACGTCCTTCTCGTAATCCTCCGTGTGGCAGACACCGACGAGCCCCGTCTGGCTGTGGCTGCCGATGGTCTGGCGATACAAATACAGCGCTGGAGCCGACTCACGCACGAGCACGCCATCCGCCTGGAGCTTCAGGAAGTTCTCGCGAGCCTTCGCATAGACCTCCGCCGAGTAAGGATCGACCGAGAGCGGCAGATCGATCTCCGCACGGTCCACATGCAGGAGGTTCAAAGGCTTGTCGTGGGCGAGCGCGTAGGATTCCTCGCGGTTGACGACATCATAAGGCACAGCGGCGACATCGGCGGCGTGCTGGGGAGCGGGAACGAGACCTTGGAAAGAACGGAGACGCATGGGGGGCGCATGGTTGAGAGATGCGGAGGGAAGTCAACGGCGGTGCTGGCCGCAGTCAGGCTCCCTCGCCCCGGCAGTGCAGTTGGAAAACACCCAGGGCCACTTCCGGGGAGAGGGTTGGGGTGAGGGGACGGCATGCATG
>JBILPY010000211.1:0-6977 GCA_044373575.1 Prosthecobacter sp.
ATCCCGAAGTGCCAAGTGGTGATGGGTCGGCCTATGGCTCGGATCACAACACCGAATATCGCCTCTGGGGTTATTACTCCGGGCGCAAAATTTATGATCCGAACAGCAACATGGTGCTGCCCGAGTTCGTGCTTCAGCGTTACGAAGTGAAGAACGCCTCCCCAGGCTGGCTCTTCAAGCCGAATGAAAAGTTCGATGGCACGCACCTCTTCCGTGGCGAATACGGCGCGACTCCAGGCGCGCGGTATTGAGGCTCAAAGCCGAGGCGCATGATCCACATCGTCCTGTATCAGCCCGAGATCCCGCACAATACGGGCGCGGCGGGTCGGCTCTGCCTCGCCACAGGCGCGCGGCTGCATTTGATCAAGCCGCTTGGCTTCAGCCTTGAAGACAAATACCTCAAGCGCTCCGGCCTCGACTACTGGCATGAGGTGGATGTGAAGGTCTGGGAGTCGTGGGAGGAACTCCATGCTGCTGCTGGGGAGGGGGCATGTTTTAAATTTGTGGAGGTCCAGGGCACGCTCACCTACTGGCAGGCGGATCTGCATAGTGAGGCTGAGCTGTATCTTGTCTATGGTCCCGAGACACGCGGCATACCGCCGGAAATCATGAGATTAGGTGAGACCCTTCATATTCCGATGCTCGGCACCCGCAGTCTGAATCTCGCCACGGCGGTGGCCATCGTGCTCTACGAGGCGGTGAGGCAGAGGGGTGGGTTGACTTCTGCTCGATCACCTTAAAGCATTCCCGAAAGCTCGTTCACGCCCCAGATCTTCCTTGTGCGAGTATCCTCAACCAGTTGATCCAGTTTGAAGGCCGTTTTGAGTTTCCGAATGTGCTGTTGAGAAGATTGGCAAAAAAGACTGAATGGCTCCCGTATTGCTCAGGATTCGAACCAAGAATCATTCACCGCCATGCTCTCGATCCAAGGCTCCTCCCACTCCGGTTTTTGCGATGGCAAATCGCGCCGTGATTTCCTCAAGATCGGTGGTCTGGCCATGGGCGGACTGGGGCTTCCGGACCTCCTCCGCGCGGAGGCGGCGACGGGGAAGAAGTCCCAGCATCGCGCAGTGATCATGGTCTTCCTGCCCGGCGGGCCGCCGCATCAGGACATGTTTGATATGAAGCCCGACGCTCCCTCCGAGGTGCGCGGCGAATTTAAACCCATCAACACGAACGTCCCCGGCATTCAGATCTGCGAGCATCTGCCCCGGCTCGCGAAGATGATGGATAAATGCACGATCATCCGCTCCATGGCAGACTGCGACAGTGGGCACGATGCCTTTCAATGTCTCACAGGTCGCAGTGCGAAGCGTCAGCCGCCCGGTGGTTGGCCGGCGATGGGTTCCATCGTCTCCCGCATCCAGGGGGCAGTGAACTCGGCCATGCCGCCCTTTGTGGGCCTTTCGCCCAAGATGGGGCACATGCCCTGGGCGCGAAATGGAGAGCCTGGCTATCTCGGCGTAGCTCATGCGCCTTTTCAACCGAATCGTGGCGGTGGCACGGAGGACATGACGCTCCACGGCATCTCGCTGGATCGACTGCATGATCGTGCAGGCTTGCTGAAGAGCTTTGATCAAATGCGCAACGAGCTCGATGCCACGGGTCTGATGGGCGGCATGGATGTCTTCAATCAACAAGCACTCGGAGTGCTCACGAGCCCAAAGTTGCTGCACGCGCTGGATTTGAGCCGCGAAGATCGCCGCATCGTGGAGCGCTACGGCAAAGGAGAGAACCGGAATCGCGATGATGGTGGCCCGCGTCTGACGGATCACTTCCTGGCCGCTCGTCGTCTGGTGGAGGCCGGTGCCCGCGTCGTCACACTCGGCTTCAGCCGCTGGGATTATCATTCAAACAACTTCGGCCAGCTCCGCGAGGATCTGCCGCTGTTAGACAGCGCACTCAGCGGCCTCATCACCGATCTGCACGAGCGCGGCATGGACAAAGATGTGGCCGTCGTCGTGTGGGGTGAGTTTGGCCGCACGCCGATGATCAATCCCAAAGGTGGCCGTGATCACTGGCCGCGCGTTTCCTGCGCCATGCTCGCCGGTGGTGGCATGAATCACGGTCAAGTCATCGGTGCCACCGACAAGCTCGCTGGTGAAGCCACTGACCGCCCTGTGGCCTTTGGCGAAGTCTTTGCCACGCTCTACCGCCATCTCGGGATCGACGTGAACAAAGCCACGCTCAATGACTTCAGCGGCCGCCCGCAATACTTGATCGATGGCGGTCATCAGCCGATGGCCGAGCTTATCTGAGTTTGAAGAGTTACTTCACCTCGGGTGCAAAGCTGCGAAGAATCTTCGCCGTAGCGACATCCCAGATGTGCAGCACGCCGTCTTCTCCACCAGCAACGACGAGATCACCGGTGCGGGTGCTGCCGAGGGTGTTCATGAAGTCCTTGGCTCCGTCGAGTTTCTTCACCTCGCCGCCATCGCTGTTGATGAGACGCACCTTGGCATCGCCTGCCGTGGTGGCGGCGACATCGCCGCTGCCGAGATAGTGTAGAGAGGTGACTTCCTTGTCCCAGCCTTCGACGTTCTTGCGACGGTCGCCCGTGGTCCAGTCCCAGACTTTGACGACATTGTCCGCGCCGGAGCTGGCGATGATACGCCCATCACCGCGCCAGGAGACGCCGAGCACATGATGCGTGTGGCCTTCGAAAAGCTTCACCATCTTGCCGCTGCTGAGTTCGGTGATGCGCACCGCTTTGTCCGCACCGCCGGAGGCGAGGTGTTTGCCATCGGGGGAGAAGTCGAGCGTGAGGACGCTGTCGAGATGACGCTCGCTGTAGTTCGCTGTCATCTTGCCGGAAGCCATGTCCCAAAGGGTGATGTCACCACTGCGGGAAGGTTCACCACTGCCGATGGCGAGGGTTTTCCCATCGGTGGAGAAGGCGAGTGCGTTCACACGGTCGGTGATGGCGGATTTGCCATCGCCGCTGCCGAAGCTGCGTTCGAGTTTCCACGTGGCGCGGGATTCGTCAGGAAGCAGCACGCTGGCCTTGTCTCCGGTAATCACGCAACCCTCCACACTCGGCCAGGCCACGGACTGGGTAGCGCCTGCATCGGCGATGACGGCGGACTGAATGGTGCGGCCTGTGGCGGTGGACCAAACGCGCACACGGTTTGTTGCATCGAGCCCGGCGATCTGATCTCCTGCGGGCGAAAAGGCCAGGGCCTTAAGTGCTGGCAATGCGCTGGCGATTGCCTTGGTGGCTTCTGCCTTCGCGGCCGTGGCTGCATCCAGGGTTTTCTTCGCCGCTTCAGCAGTCGCTTTGGTGGCAGCGACGGTCGTGGTCGCCTTGGTGCTGGATTCTGTGACGAGTTTGATCTCGTTCGCAGTGTCCATGATCGCGGCCTCGGCGCGCGTGAGAGCTTCCTGAGCCAGCATGGCGTCGGTGGCGGCTTTCTCAGCCTTCGTCCTGGCCTCGGTCTGCTTCTTGGTTAGCGCATCATCCGGTTTCGTGCCTGCCGCGAGTTTGGCGACTTGGTCGTCGGTGTCCTTCGCTGCTTTCTCGGCGGCGACTTTGGCATCAGCTTTCGGTTTAATATCCTTCTTTTTGTCTTCCAGCGCCTTTTTGGCGAGTTCGGCAAGCTCGTTGGCTTTCTTTAAGCGGGCGGCGAGATCGGTCACATCCTTTTCGGCCTTCTTGATCATCTCATTCTGCCAGGCCAGTTCGACGGTGGCTTTCGAGACTGCGTCGGTCTTCTCAGTTAGCGCACGTTCAGCTTCGCCATCGCTGGTGATCTCCAGCATCATCTTGCCCGTGGCCGTCTCCCAAAGCTTTACTTTGTGGTCAGCCCCTGCGGTGGCGATGCGCTGCTCGTCAGCACTCAGGACAAAGGCGGACACCACAGCTCCATGCTTTAAATCACGCAGCGATTTGTTTGAAGCCTGGTCGATGAGTGACACGGCATCTCCTGCTGCTGCGACGAGTTTGAATTTGCCCGATGCCGCTGCCTTGGGAGCTGAAACAGGACGCGGGGTGCTGTCAGCACGCTTCCAAATTTTGGCTTCGCGATAGCTGCCCGTGATGAGACGCTGCCCATCCTTGGTGAAGGCGATGGATGGGATGAGATCGCGATGAGCGACACCGGGATTCTTGTAGAGGCCCGATTTGATCAAGGCGTCATCGGTCAGACGCGTGACCGTTGTGGAGGTTGGGACATGGTAGATCGTCACCTGATTGCCACGCGCTGCTGCAGCGAATTTACCATCGCCCGAGATGGCGCTGGCAAAGATGGGCGCAAAGCCTGCGGGCAGAGGTTCCCAGGAGATCACACGCTCCTGACGCCCGGCATGATGCGCGCCTTCGTCGATCCATTGTTTCAGCAACGCCAGTTCGGCCTCATCCAGCGGCACGGCACCGACCTTGTTGCCCTTGGGCGGCATTTCGGAATCCCAGTCGCCAGCAGCGGCTTGGAAGATCAGACTCTTGGCACCAGCACCTGCCTCGATGCCTTTGCCATTCTCACCACCTTTGATCATGAGATCCGGCGTCTCCATGTTCAGCCCAGCCTTCGTGGTCGTCTTATTATGGCAGGCGATGCAGTTGTCCTTCAGGAAAGGCAGGATCTCCTTTTCGTAATTGATCGGCGCTGCAAACGCCGGAATGACGAAGGCAGATTGCAGAATGACGAAGGCTCGGAGTATGGGCGTGTTCATTTCTTGGCGGTCTCCTTCACGCGGAAGCGGATCGGGGTGGAATGGACGAGGAAGGTAGTGTCTTTCGCTGCGTTCTTGGTGGCGACGTCTTTGGCGGCTTTATCGGCATCGACCTTGGCTTTGTCTGCCTTGGCGAGTGCGGCGGTGAGATCTTTGATTTTGGCCTGCTGAGCGGTCTGACCGGCTCTGTCTTCGGGCTTCAGTGCTTTGAGGGCGGCGTTGGCTTCTTCGACGGACTTCTTGGCCGCGACTTGGGCTTCGGCAGCTTTCTTGGCAGTAGCTTGTGCAGTCGCGATGTCATCGGCATTGCGCTGGAAGGACATCTTGGCCGGGCCTTGGAGGATGAAACCATAATCGCCGGGAGCGAGTTTGAGCGTCTTGATATCGAGCGTGACTTTACCATCGGCTGCTTTGGCGGCGATGGTGACTTCGGGGGCTTTGGTGGGGTCGGTGAGGCCGAGCAGTTTGAGTTTAAGCGCCTCGGTGCAGGTGGCGTGTCGTGTCACTTTCAATGGCACATCGAGTTTGGCATCGGCGGCGACTTCGGGGATGCCGGGTGTTGCCTGTTCGATTAAAGCGGGCGCGGCATCTGGCACGACGCCGATGGCTGGAGCACCTGCGTTGCGGGTAAACAGCAGGGTGGCGTCCTTTGCAGCCCAAGTGAGAAACGCGGTGCTGGCGATGCCGGACAGTGTCGCCGCACCTGCGGGGGCGTCCGGTCCAGCACGCAGGCCGATGTAGCCGAGGCTCTGACCTTTGCTGATGATGCCGCCAAGGCTGGTCACTCCAGCGGGGAGATTGGTGATCTTGAGTTCGACGGCTTCACTGATCGCCGTGCGGTTCGGGATGAAGACTTCCAGGGCGGCCACGCCATTGCGCCAGACATTGGCGCTGGGAAGATCAAAGGGGCCAGCTGCGGCGGCGGGAGGCAGCTTGGCATGGATGGCGATGGCTCCATCCGTGGTGACCTCGTTAGCCTTGCGGATGCGAAGTTGATAAGGGTGGCGACGACCATTCGCTGCGTTCGAGGAATCACTGACGGACAAGCGGAACACGCCATCGGCCTTGGCTTCATAGCCATAAACAGGATCAAGCTGCGTGATGCGAACGCTTGGCGCAGGCACAGTAGCCGCTGGGTCGCCGAGGTCTGCCTGAAGGGTTACGGCGTCACCTTTCACGGTCTCGATCAGCAAGCCGGGGTCGGTGGAGTAACCGAGCTGCTGGGAGGAGAGTTCGATGATGAAGCGGTCGCCATTCTTGAAGGTGAGATCAAACTGGCGCGCTGCGCCATTCGCCGGAAACCAACCGCCAAAGGTCTGGCCGACGACGAGAGGTGTGGGCTTGTCAGCAGTGACGCTGGGTGCTTCGGATTCGTCAGGCAGGCGCAGGGCTTGTGTCGGACTGGAGGCGATGAGCTTGGCGATGGTGGCTGCATCAGCTTTGAGATACTCCAGTGGCTGACCACGATTCACGCGCAGTCCGTTAACGACTTGGCCGCCCGGCAGATTCCAGCCATACACGGCTTCTTTGCCTGCGGCCCAAACGACAGGCCCAGTGGTGAGCGAGAGCCGATAGCCATAGTCATCTCCAACGCCGAACATGAGGTCGTTGATCTTGAGTTTGTAGGTGCCATCGGCGGGGAGTTTGACATCGAGGATGCCATCGCGCAGGCGGGCGAGTTCGCGCCCGGTCTTGTCATAGACACTGCCAACGAGGGAGGTGCGGACATCGAAGCCGCTGCCGATGAAGGCTCCGAGCACCCGCTGGTCTTTTTTGCCGTCGAAGCTGAACCAATGCGGCACGGCGGCTTTAAAAGAGCCTTGGATGGCTGAGTCGATTGTCACCTTCAAGGCAGTGTCTGACTTGGAATTCGTGCCCGGAGACTCGACGACATTGGCGGCGCTGATCTGAAACACGCGCGGGTTAGTGATGCCGTAGCGGGCCATGAGCCGGATGTCGTAGATGTCTGCTGGTGCATCCGCCGGGAGCTTCACGGCGAGCACGCCTTTCTTGGCAGGCACTTGCTCGACGGGATAGATACGTGCCTTGTCATCGCGCAGGCTCGTGAGCAGGATGGATTTCGCGCCATCGAGTTCCACGCCTTTGAAGGTGAGCTCCACCGTGCTGCCCGGTTTGCCACCGAGAGGTGAGACAGCAGTGATGGTGGGTGATGGCGCGGTGATCTGGGCTAGAGAAGCTCCGGCAACACAGAGAAAGCTTACGCAAAGGCGCAAAGGCGCGGAATAGGACATAGTCGGCGGGGATTCTAAACTTGGAGGCTTGGCGGCCTGCTTGAGAAACGACTCAAT
>JBILPY010000793.1:0-6956 GCA_044373575.1 Prosthecobacter sp.
CCAGATGCCGCGCAGGCACCCTTCGTGTATCGGGTGGACTTCGAGGCGAGGGACGGCGACTTCGCCCCTTTCGTGCCTGAGAGCGGGGGGAGTCTGCTCATTGCCAAAGGGGAACCGGTGAAGCTCGACGTCGGTGCCACGGGTCCGCGCGGACGCTTCAATTGCCAATGGTACAAAGACGGTCGTGCGCTCAAAGGCAGCACCCAGCCTTTCCTGTACTTCCCCTCGGCCAAGCCTGCTCACGCTGGGCGCTACCGGCTGGATGTCTGGTCCGCGGGCTCGCCACGAATGAGCTGCACCCTGGCTCTGGGCGTGTTTGAAAGGCAGGCTTCCGCTGTTCTCGCTAAACCTGGCGAGTCCATCAGCCTCACGGCTCGATTCTGGGGCCCAGGCATACGAGTGAGGTGGCTGAACTTCTACCAGGACATGCGGCCTTTTCCTGAGACCTGGGTCATTCAGGGCACTCAATCTGCCACCCTCAGCATTCCGTCTCCAATGGCGCTGGCGCGAAGCGGACCCATGAGGATCAATGCCATGCTGGTGATGGACGAAACAGTCACTGCCATTTCCAATGATCATCTGATCGAAGTGCGGCGCGTGCCTATCATTGCCGTGTTAGGCTATCGCTTTGGCTGGGTAGGAGCGCACCTCATTCTCGGTCTGAGTGATCTGACGGAGCAGCCGGAGGGTGCCGTTTTCTCCGCCGAAGGGCTGCCTCCTGGGTTGCAGTTCACCAACAACGGTTATCGAATCGAAGGCACTCCGACACAGGCGGGCAACTACAGGGTGAAGATCATGGCTGAAAACCGCTACGGCAGTGCGGTGCCGTTCATGCTGAACCTCAAGATCTACCCCGCCACAGAGGAACCCGATCTCAAACCTCACTTCGGCACGCCTAATCAAACAGCAGGGATCGTCATGATACCCGAACCCAACATGGAAGCACCGCCATGGCCTGGGCTCGTTCGGGTTCAGCCCACGACGGGCACAGGGTTCAGCGGCTCCCTGGCCTTTGGCACGGTGCGCCGGTCATTCTCCGGCCAGTGGACTGTCAGGGGCGAAGACGGCGCACGATACGCCACCGTGCGGCTGGCTCCATTTTTGGGCTATCGATCCGCCGTCCTGACCCTGGCACAATATGTTACGGAGGAAGGCTACCTCTGGAACGGCATTGAGGCTGCATTTGCTTTGGAGCATGCGTCCACGGATGTTGGCTCCGTCGAGATCAATGTGTCGCTTGAGCCGCTCATTCCTCTGCACAAGGATTGGAG
Source organism: Prosthecobacter sp. (assembly GCA_044373575.1). Classification (GTDB taxonomy): domain Bacteria; phylum Verrucomicrobiota; class Verrucomicrobiia; order Verrucomicrobiales; family Verrucomicrobiaceae; genus Prosthecobacter. The sequence continues at coordinate 1,272 of JBILPY010000793.1, forward strand.
CCATGCCCTCGCGGGCCGCTACTCGTTTTTGATGGGCGGTCTGGCGGGTCAGGGCTTTGGCAGCTTCACCGTCGGTTCAGATTTCCATGCCACGGGCGTCGGCACTCTGGCGGATGGCACAGACTTCACGTTCTCGATGCCCATGGTCATGAGCCAGAGCGGGCCATGGAACGGCACGGTGATGCTGGTGCGGCTGGGCGCTGGCCCAGTGCGACTCTGGGGCCGGATCGAAACAATGGCTTCCGGCATCGAGGAAGCTGGCATGGTGACCGGAACCCTGACGATGGCACGCCCCGCCCAGCCGGGAGCACGGCTGCTGCCTGAAGGCTACAATGCCGAAGTGCCCGTGCGCGGTGCCCGCTACTTCGTGCCCAAAGATGTCCCGCTTTTCACGCCACCTGACGCTTCCCCCGAACAAGTCGGAAGAGTTCCTCTTTCTCTCATCGTAGATGGCCTGCCTGAATCCATCTACACCAACCTGACCCTCACCAAGGCTGGCACGGTCATCGTGGACCAGCCAAACCCTTGGAACCTGAAAGTAGATGTCTTTATGAAGACAGGACTCTTCATCGGCAGCTTCAAGGTCAATGAGCCCGTCCTTGGCACAGAAAACCGGTTTGTCCGCCGAACCGTTTATTTTTCAGGCATGATTCTCCCTAAACTCAGAGTTGGAGGTGGTTTCTTCCACTTCTCGCCTCTGCCCAGCCGCTTCGCCGAACCTCCGACCACCACCGCCACGACACCGATCTACGTTGGCGGCGTCACTCTGGAGTAGCACCCGAAAAGGGCGTCAGGCCGCAGATGCGCCACGGAAGCGGTTAAATCCGTGACGGAACGGGTTGCTTCCGTGACGGATATGCCCGCTTTGGCGGACGCCGATGATGCCCGGACAGAGGCCGAACGAGCTTTGACAGGTCGGGAATGTGTAGGCGCAGACTCAGAATGTGCGAACACAGATCGAGAATGTGTAGGCGCAGACTCAGAATGTGCGAACACAGATCGAGAATGTGTAGGCGCAGATTCAATCTGTGTGAACGCAGATCGGGGATGTGTAGGCACAGACTCAGGATGTTTTGACTCCGAGAGGGGCGTGATAAGACCGGGGCCGGATCTGGAGAGGGAAGTTGCTATTCGTTTGGAGAATCTGCCGTCTGGCACCCACCTTTTCACCTTCAGGAGGGACCGGCCATGGCAATGAGGGACGGCGGCGCGGGTTTGTGCCGGGCACGTGGGTGACTGTGGCCGGAGCGGGCGGATGCCTTGGGACGACGGCTCTGCGGCTGCGAATGGGATGAGAGGGGTCGGGACGCTGCGGATCAAAGTTTCACGCGATAACAGGCATCCTCGATCAGCATCTCGGGAACCTCGTGCCTGGACTCGAAGTGCTGCCAGGTGGGGTGCAGTTCATCACGCTAAAAGGTCTCCCAGGGATCGGTGTCCAGCGGCAGAGTCTCGGCAGATGCTTGCTGGGAGTGACATGGGCCGAGAAAGCCAAGGGGCGTGCGCCGCCGCAGGCCCTTCACTTGGTGACATCAGGCTTCAGATCCACGGCAAAGGACTCGAAGGGGATGAGGATGCCGCCCCGGCGGTTGCGGAGGTTTTCCTTATAAAGCTCCATCTTCGGGTGCAAAAGGAAGCCAACGCCCTGACCAAGGCGAGGCACCAAGAGTCCACGGTATTTGGCCATCAGCGGCTTTCCGCGATAAGTGTCCACTTCCAAGCTGCCGCTGAAGCTACTGTCCGCCGGATTGATGGTCAAAGAGGCCTGTCTGTCGCCGTGGGCGAGCGGTGTGGCCCGGTGCCGTGTATCAATGCTGAAGAGACGATTCAGACTGCTGGAGATACCGAAATCATGGGAGGCGCTCACACGCTGCGGCTGGGTGTGGAGGTTCAGCAGCGTGGTGCCAGTCCCTGGCGGAATATGGAGGCTGCCGAAGGCTTGCAGATAGAGAGAGGGGGAGTTCATGCGGAATCCTTCAGGATAGCTGGGATAGAGTGGCGAAGGGCTTTGAACCCATAAGAGGTGGCCATCCATGAGGCCACCCCCTGCGATGAGCCAGCCCTGAACGAGGCCCAGCCCGTTGGCCGTGCGGAGACAGAATGGATAGCGGATCTTGGTGGCATCCACCCAGTCATGAACAAGCTCTCCAGAACTCGTCACGGTGCTGCCATCCGCCATGACACCAGCACAGGTCATGCGTGGGCCAGGACCCAGTCTCGCCATGATGAGACTCGCGCCATAGGGATAGTCTGAGTAGTTGACTGTGCCGGCCGCCATCAGGGCGGTGGGGTAAAGCCCCGGAGGCTGCTGGGCTGGATTCAGGCGCTCGACACAGATGCCGGCCTGGAGGGCTATCAACGTAGGATAAACGACATCCAACTCCAGGACTCTCCCGTTGCGGAGCCTGACATCGAACAGGCTCACGCCGCCGACCAGTCGCCCCTTCAAATCACCCGTGAGGGTATCGAAATTGAGCGTTCCCGCGACACTGACCCGCTGCGCTCCACTATCGATCAGAGCCGTGACCTGACCACCCGAGGTCATGGTTGCCTGCCAGCGCCCTTCACGGCCATTGGGCACCCCGCCTCCGGTGAGTCCCACGAAGCGGCTGCTGCGGCTCGGCTCATGCACCCAGAGCGGTAGTTCCACTTCCGGACCACGACCATACTGATTCACAGCACTCACACGCACGGTGTAGAGCACCGCCTGCCCTGGTGGATTCCCATTCGGGATGCTCTCTGGCAGTGGTGCGCCTGCGATGATGCCTGTGGCGGCAAAGATGATCATGCCCGGCGGCAGACCTGTGGCCACAAAGCCATTCACGGGCTTGGTGGAGTTCTTCGCCAAAGTCATCTGGAAATTCTGTCCCACCTGCGCGTGGCCGAGGCTGGCGGTTGTGATACGCGGCGGCTGGGGAACGGTCAGATTGTAAGTCATGGCGCGGAAGCCCAGGGGATTCCCGCCTGCGCCATTGGTCATCGTCACATCACAAGTGATTATCCCTTCATGCTCGAATCGGATGGGTGAAAGCCTGAGCTGACCGCCATTCACCACCACGTCCGCCACCGTGCCGGGCAGAGCGCGGTCATTCAGTTTCCATGCATAGGTCAACCCTGGTGCCGCCACGGTGGTATTCACTTCCAGGGTGCCTCCAGCATCTCGCATGGCCGCCAGAGACTGCGACTGGATGACCCCCACATGGGCTGGATTCGAGGTGATCACCGTTCCATCCGGGAGGTAAGCTTTGATGCGATAAACTCCAGCATCCGCCAGCGTCAGGGCCGGCGTCAGGAAGTGTGAGTCCGTGGCCCCTGGGATCACGACATCATCCTTCGTCCACTCGAAGCGACTCACTGCGCCCACAATAGTGGCGTAGAGGGAGGTGCCATTCCCCAGCGTGACCCACCGGGAGGATGGGTGGGTAGAGAAGTAAGCTGGTAATGGCGCGCCAGTGCCCTGCACCCCAGTGGCGGTGACAGCCGAGCCAGCGTCCGTGACGAAGCGCACGGAGCCACCTGCGTTGCCTATGATGGTAGGTCTGGCAGAGAGTGTGCCTGTCATTTTTCCGCCCGCAGGGATGACGACAGGAAAGGTGATGCCAGTGAACTGAAAAGCAGACCCACTCACCTCTGCCCGCGTCACCGTCACCGCAGAGGAGCTGGGATTCATCACGGTGATGGGAGCTGTCCGCGTGGTGTTCACCTGGATGCTCTGAAAGTAAAACGAGCCCGGCACGACTCGGATGGCAGGACCGCCGAATGCCTGAATCTTCACGTTATCCAGCCCCGTGACAGACGTGCTGGCCGTGCTGAAGCGGATGCCACTCAGATCGATCTCAGTGCCGGGCGTCATGCTCCAGGTGGCTATGAGCGTGTTATTGAGCAGCAGCCTCACCGTGCCAGCGGCGCTGTCCCATTCCATCCGGCCATGAGTCACGGCATTTGCCGTATACGCAGCGCCAGAACTGGGGCTGCCCGTCAGCACTCCGTCACTGCCATTGTAATAAGACACGCTGCCGCCGCTCAAATCGGTCCGCAAAAATCCCTTCGTGCTATCCAGGAAGAGAGCCACGCTGCCGCCGCTGAGGTGGCAGAAATCAAAGTCCAGCACATACCGTGTGGCCCACAGGCCAAGTGACATCTCGATCTGGCCATAGCCAGCAGTGGATACCAATTCGAGGGCGCGCCCCGTAATGGCACCGATGCCGTTGCGCACCTTGGGGTAGCCGAAGTTCACATTGCTGGGTGAGCGCCCACCGCCAGTCGCGGTTATCTGTCCCACCGTGTGCGGCTCACCTTCCCAGGTGATGTCATAGACGTCTGGCAGACTGAGTGGCGTAGCCAAGCTTTCTCCCGCTGGCGGGATGACCACCAGATTGTCCAGGTAGTAGTATGAATCCAAGATCTTCAGCTCGGTGATGTCCGCAAAGCTGGCTGGAAGGGTGACCGTGGCGAAGTCTGCCAGAGGGCCTGCGCCATCACTGAGCGGTGGCATGGGCACCGTCGTATTGACCAGCAGACCTCCGACCTTGGTGCCCTGAATCCATAGATTCGCAGGCGGTGAGCCAGCCCCCCTGGCGATGTCCAGACTGACGGCAGTGAAGGCTAGATTTTGCTCATGACGCAAAGTGAAGTTTTGATCTCCGGAGATAAAGCGGGCGTAATTTGTGCCATTCGCAGGTGAACTCAGGTAGAGGTGCGGCTGCACATACATGCCGCCATAATAATCCGCCACAGGTCTGGTGAGGACGAAGCCCTGCTCTCTGACACTCGGGCGGAAGCCCGTGCCTCGGCCATTCGATTCAACGTGCGGCGGATCAAAACCAAGTGTCCGAGTGGTCACCTGAGCGTGGAGCGCTGCAGATAGAAAGGTGACGACGAGAAAGGGTAGAAGACGCATGCAGAAGTTTAGTAAGCGACCTCTGTTCGGATGACAAGCTTCCAGTCGAAAGGGACATGCCCAGGGCTCACCGCACCGATTTTGCGCGCATCATCCAGATGATAGCTTGGCACGGCTGACGCTGTTTGATAGACAGCGCCTATGTCCGACTCCACCGACACACCACCTCCCGCCGCAGCATTGTCAGACAAGGAGGTCGTCGAGATGGTGGCCGGGATACGCGAGAAGATGATGAGCGAGGTCGGCAAGGTCATCGTCGGCCAACATGAGGTGATCGATCAGATGCTCATCGCCTTGCTCGCCGGTGGGCACTGCCTCATCACCGGCGCGCCCGGTTTGGCGAAGACGCTGCTGGTGAAAACTGTGGCCGATGTCTTCGATCTCAGCTTCAACCGCATCCAGTTCACGCCCGATCTTATGCCCTCCGACATCACCGGCACGGAGATCCTCGAAGACACCGAGCAAGGCCGCCGCATGGTCTTCAACAAAGGCCCCGTCTTTGCTCACATGATCCTCGCGGATGAGATCAACCGCACGCCGCCAAAGACCCAGGCCTCGCTGCTGGAGGCCATGCAGGAGCATCAGGTCACCGTCGCCGGAAACACCATGCATCTGCCCGAGCCCTTCTTCGTACTCGCCACGCAGAACCCCATCGAGATGGAAGGCACCTACCCGCTGCCCGAGGCGCAGCTCGACCGCTTCATGCTGAACATCGTCATCGACTACCTCAGCGAGGACGAAGAAGTCGCCGTCGTCACCCGCACCACGGGCGGGAAAAATGAGCC
>JBILPY010000015.1:0-22519 GCA_044373575.1 Prosthecobacter sp.
CATCGCGCTGTCTCTGGTTTACTGCCTCGGGCATCTGGCGCTGGCGCTCGATAACACACGCTCGGGCCTTATTGTGGGACTCACGCTCATCGCGATTGGCGCGGGCGGCATTAAGCCATGTGTGTCGGCTCATGTGGGCGATCAGTTTGCGCGCACCAACGCCAATCTATTGTCGAAGGCCTTCAACTGGTTCTACCTCTCGATCAATCTCGGAGCAGTGATCTCACAGCTTCTGACGCCAAAACTTCTCGACTGGTATGGGCCGCATGTGGCTTTCGGCGTTCCGGGGATCCTGATGTTTGCCGCCACTGTGGTCTTCTGGATGGGACGAAACACCTTCGCCCATGTACATGCGGATCGGAGCCGCTTCCTGAGTGATCTATTTGATCCAAAGTTTCTCCGTGCACTGGCTGGACTGATCCCGCTCTTCATGCTGATCGCCGCCTTCTGGAGCATCTTCGATCAAAGCTCCTCCGCGTGGGTGGAACAGGCGACGAAGATGGATCTGCACGTCCTGGGCTTTGAGCTAAACCCTGCCCAACTTCAGGCGATCAATCCCTTCTTCATCCTGACCTTGATCCCGCTTTTCACACTAGTGATCTATCCTAAGATGGCGCGAGTCGCCGACTTTTCGCCGCTGCGGCGCATCGGTGTCGGCTTCCTCCTCACGCTAGCCACGATCTATGTTTCGGGATGGATCGAGCAGCAGATCAGCACGGGATTCAAACCCTCCATTGGCTGGCAGGTGTTGTCGTATCTGCTCATCACCAGCGCGGAAATTTTGATCTCCATCACGGCTTTAGAATTCAGCTACACTCAGGCACCGCCTCGCCTGAAGTCACTCGTCATGTCGCTGGATCTCATGTCGGTGGCACTGGGTAATTTCTTCACCGCCCGAGTGAATGCATACATCGAAAAAGTTGGAGCGGCGGCGAACCTCGGCGGCGCGAACTACTGGTGGCTTTTCCTCAAAGTCACAGCCGTGACGACCATCCTCTTCTTCATCGTGGCGATCTTTTACAAAGGTCAGACCTATCTTCAGGACGAAGACGATAAGGCCTCACTCGGTGCGTAGCTTCCCAAACACGCTGCGGATCTGCTCCACGGTGCCGATGGCAAGCACGACTTCGTATTCGAAGACGAGCCCGGGCTTCAGCGCGAAGGTCTGGAGTGGGGCGGCGTAGCTGACATCGCCCCGGTTGCCTTCGCGGACGCGGTAAGTGGTGGCCTCCTTCGCATGTGGGCAGAGGATACCGAGGCCGCTGTCCTGCGCATTCACCCAAGCCAGCCAGGATTCGCTATAGCGAATCATCTCGTTCGGGAAACCAGGATGTTTGCGGGTGAGCTGCCCGTCGGTGCTGACGAAGGCCAGCCTGTCGAGCGCGGGCTTCACGAAGAGTGCGGGCAGCTCCTGGTGGTAGGGTTTGTGTTCCTTTTCGCCGCGGTAGGACATCTTGAACTTTAGCCGCGCGAGCCCGCCATCGAGTCGCAGCCATTGCTCAAGAGTGACCTCTTTTAAAATCGCGCCTGTGGCCCAGTGGCGGGGCTGCACTTTGGCATAGAGTTCATCTTTCTCCTCCCGCGATTCGAGCACCACGGCGGGCTCGTTTTTCCATGAACCGCCCTGCACGGGGTTGTAGCGCCAGGACTTGCCGTTCCAGTCGCTGCCGTCCTTGTCGCCATAATAGGACTGCTGGAGGTAGCGGCCCACATCATAGGCGTTGAGCAAATTATCGGACGAGTGCGAGTGGGAAAACCAACCGACACAAGCACCTGCACTCAGGTTCACACCGAGCCGGACGTGGCCGTTGTCGAGATAGACCCACCTCTCAGCGGCAGAAGCTGAGAGGGAAGTGAAGAGGATGGAAAGTAGCAGACGCATGGGCAAGTGGCGGGAGGCCTTCCTTGTGCCGCCGCGAAGGCGATGCTACCCACGCAGGTGCCCGCATCCACTGCCACTGTCGTTTATCCTCTCATCGCCGCGCTTTTTTATGCCTTCGGGGCACTGGTGCTGAAGCGCTCCAGCGATCTCGGCGTGGGACTCTGGCGGACGACCTTTGTGGCCAATCTGATCGTGGCGGCGCTGTTTTCCCTGCTATGGCTGCTGCCGGGGCATCCCATCGAGCGTGAGTTGCTCTGGCAGCCGGGTTTGATCGCCATGTGCCTCTTCGTGGGGCAGATTTCGCAATTTCTGGCGCTGGAGAAAGGCGATGTGTCTGTGGCCGTGCCGATCTTCGGGTTGAAAGTGGTGATCGTGGCCTTCCTCACGCCGATGCTGACGGGCGATGCCGTAGGGCTGAAAACCTGGATCGCAGCTCTGCTGAGCGTCGTGGGCATCACCTTCCTCAACCAAAAAGAAGGCGGCAAGCATCCCAAGCATCTGATGATTACGTTGATCGCCGGTGGGACCGGCGCGGTGTGCTTCGCGGTTTTTGATGTGCTGGTGCAGAAGTGGGGCCCGAGTTGGGGCGCGTCGCGGCTTTTGCCCTGCATTTTCTGGATCAATGCCCTGCTTTCCTTCGGCCTGATCTTCCGCTTCACCGCCCCGCTGAGCGCCATCCCAAGGCAGGGCTGGGCGTGGCTGACGGGCGGCTCGGCGTTGCTAGGCACCCAAAGTGTCATCTTTGTCAGCACCCTGGCCGTGTATGGGAAGGCCACCTCGGCGAACATCGTCTATGCCTCACGCGGGCTGTTGAGCGTGCTGCTGGTCTGGATGATCGGGCACTGGTTCATGAACCAGGAGCAGCACCTCGGGGCCAAAGTGCTCCGCTGGCGCCTGCTCGGCGCCGCCCTGATGCTCAGTGCCATCGTGCTGGTGGTGGCGTGAGGCCTGGGTTGCGCGAGGGCGCTTTGCCGCTACTCTCCGCGCCCCGTTTCAAAAAATCCTATGTGGAAAGGCCGCTTCTCTCAGCCCACCAGCCAGCTCGTGCAGAGTTATGGCGAGTCCGTGTCCTTCGATTGGAGGCTCTTCGCGCATGACATCCGTGGTTCCATCGCCCACTCCAAAGGGCTGCTGAAGGCCGGCATCATCTCCTCAGACGAGCAGTTTCTCATTCAGGCAGGGCTGAATGCCATCCAGCGTGAGATCGAGTCGGGTAATTTCGAGTGGAAGGAATCCCTCGAAGACGTCCACATGAATATCGAGGCTGAGCTGACGAAGCGCATCGGCCCCGCAGGCGCGAAGCTCCACACCGCCCGCAGCCGCAACGACCAAGTCGCCACCGATGTGCGCCTCTACACCCGCGATGCCGTGGATGCGATCACCGCGCTGATTCACGGCCTCCAGCGCGCTTTAATCGAGGCTGCCGAGCGCAGCGGTGGCGCGGTGGTGCCTGGCTACACCCACCTCCAGCGCGGGCAGCCCGTGCTCTTTGCCCATCATTTGCTCGCCTATGTGGAGATGCTCTCCCGCGATGCCGCCCGTCTTTCAGATGCACACAAGCGCATCGACGTCATGCCGCTCGGCTCCGGTGCGCTCGCGGGAAGCACGATCATCCTAGATCGCGAATATGTGGCGCAGCAGCTCGGCTTCTCCAGCGTCACGCAAAACAGCATGGACGCCGTGAGCGACCGCGACTTCGCCGCCGAGGTCATCTTCGCCATCGCCCTCTGCGGCGTGCATCTCTCCCGCCTCAGCGAGGACGTGATCCTCTGGTGCAGCGCCGAGTTTGGCTTCGTCACTCTCAGCGATGCACACACCACCGGCTCTTCTTTGATGCCGCAGAAAAAGAACCCCGATGTGGCCGAACTCACGCGCGGGAAGTCAGGCCGTCTCGTCGGCAATCTAATGGCGCTGCTGACGCTGCTGAAAGGTCTGCCGATGACCTACAATCGCGACATGCAGGAGGACAAAGAGCCACTCTTTGACAGCATCGACACGATCAAAGCAGCGCTCGCCGTCTTCGCCGAAATGATCGCCGGCATGGAGGTCAATGACGCCCGCACTCGCGCCGCCACCAGCGACCCCATGCTGCTCGCCACCGACCTCGCCGACTACCTCGTGAATCACGGCGTGCCCTTCCGCTCCGCGCATGAAGTCATCGGCAAACTCGTCGCGCATAGCCTCGCAGAGAAGGTGGCCTTTGCCGACATCCCGCTGGCGAAGTACCAGGAGTTCTCGCCTGCCTTCGAGGCCGATCTTTTCACCTGCCTGAATCTCGAAACCGCCCTCGCCGCCCGCAAAGGCATCGGCGCTCCGTCGCCGCAAAACGTCGCCGCGCAGATCGCCCGCTGGAAGGAGGCGCTGTCGTGACTTTCCCGCTCTTCCACCAGCAGTCTCGCGATGGCTGGCAGACAGTGAAAGACGAGAGCCTCTTCGATAACCCGCACGTCAGCGTGGACCGTGTCGAAGTGCTCACGCCTCATCGCCACGAGCAGCCCGTGCCCTGGCTCGTGGTGAAAAGAAAAGCCGCTGTCGCCATCGCGCCCGTGACCGAGAGTGGCGACTTTGTCCTGATCCCGCAGGAGCGCATCCCCGTGGCCGAAGAGTGCCTCGAATTCCCCGCCGGGCAGATAGACTGCCCCGTGGCGGATGTGACCTGCGACATCGTCATCGACACCGCTTTGCGCGAACTGGCTGAGGAATCCGGCTACGCGCTGGCTCCTGGCGGCACGCTGGAGCCGCTCGGCTGGTTTTTGCCATCGCAAGGATTCACCGACGAGCACGTTTATCTATTCAAGGCGGAGCCCGTGTGTGTCGTCAGCCATCCCTCACCGGATGGAAGCGAGCACATCAGCCCCGCGCGACTTGTCAGTTCAGGAGAACTGCGGAGGATGATCACTGCCAATGAGGTCACCACCGCCCTGACACTGGCACTCTACGCGCGGATGGCGGCGAAGGGATCGATCTAAACCCCAGCACTACCGCACCCGTTTCCCCCTACCGTTTATGTGGCAAGGCCTCCTGACCAAAGTATTCAAAGCCCGCGAGAAGATCGCGCTGAACCTCAATCCCGGCGACGAAGAGAAGCCGTTCTTGGATCATCTTGAGGATCTGCGCTCCATGCTCGTGCGCATCGCCGTCACGCTGCTGGTCGTCCTGCTCGGCACCTTCTTTTTCTACAGAGACCTGTTCAGGATCATCCACTACCCGCTGGTTTTGGCCGGATTGGCCGTGGATGAAAATGGGGCGCAGAAAATGCTGCAGAACACGGATGTAGCGGGCCCCTTCATGATGGCTGTGAATGTCTCGATGATCGCTTCGATTATCATCGCTTTTCCACTTTTGTTCATCTTCGTCCTTCAGTTCATTCTGCCCGGACTAAAGCCAACCGAGAAGAAGATGCTCTTCCCGGCCATTGCCATCGGTTCAGGGCTTTTTATCGGCGGTTGTGCCTTCGCTTTCTGGCAGGTTCTACCCCGCGCTTTGGCATTCTTCACCGAATTCGCCGCCACACTCGGATCACGCCAGGACTGGACACTCGACAACTACGTCACCTTTTCCACCCGCTTCATTCTCGTCTTCGGCATCGCCTTCGAGCTGCCTGTGATTGTCATGGCACTCGTGAAGCTCGACATCCTGACCTTCAAGATCATGAAGACCACCTGGCGTCATGCTTTGGTGGCCATCACACTCTTCGCCGCAGTCATCACGCCGACACCTGATGTGCTCACCTTGATGCTCATGTCAGGTCCGCTTTACGTGCTCTATGCCATTTGTGTGGTGCTCGCCTACTTCCTGGAAAAGAAAGACCGTGAGGCCTTCCCTGAATATTACGCCCAGATCGACAAGGACGAGAAGGAACTCGAACAGGAGCCCGCCAAAGACGAGTGGGACAACGAGAACTACAATCCCTGGTTCTCCGAGGACGATCAGGACAAAGACATCGACGACGAATACCAGAAGCCACGCCCATCGGCACCACCACCCGAGGTCGAGAAAGCCGCCAACACCGTCGCCATGAGTGACCCTGTGGATGAAGGTGAAGACCAAGGCTCCGTCATGCCTGATGACGAACCAGAAGTCCCTGCCGAAACGCCGAAACCAGCCGCCGAAAAAACCACCGAAGAACTCGCCCGTGAGGACGAGCAACGCAGTGGCAATCCGCCGGAGTGATCCCACTCTGCGGATAAACGCCCCGGACCTTGAAATGGCAGTTGTCACGGAATGCAAGGGCGCTCCAGTGCGCCCATGCGCGCCAGTCTTCTTTTCTGCCTCATGTCCGCCACCACCTTCGCCCAAAGCCTGACCTATCCGATCACCCGAAAAGACGACAGCGTCATCGACGACTACCACGGCACGAAGGTGGCTGATCCCTACCGCTGGCTCGAAGACGACAACAGCGAGGAAACGAAGGCCTGGGTGAAGGCGCAGAACGAGGTGACCTTCGGTTTCCTCAAAGCCATCCCGAAGCGCGAGCAGATCCGCGAGCGCCTGCAAAAAGCCTGGAACTACGAGCGCACGGGCATCCCCTTTGAGCATGGAGGAAAGTGGTTCTTCAATCGCAACTCCGGCCTGCAAAACCAGAGCGTGCTTTACGTCGCCGACTCGCTCGAAGCCGAGGCTCGGGTGTTACTCGATCCCAACTCGCTCTCCAAAGAAGGCACCACCTCACTCACCGAGACCGCGCCAAGTGAAGATGGCAAATGGCTCGTCTATGGCGTCTCGAAAGCGGGAAGCGACTGGCAGGAATTCCGGGTCAAAGACATCGCCACGGGCAAGGACACGGAGGATCTGATCGAGTGGGTGAAGTTCAGCGGAGCCTCGTGGGCGAAGGACAGCAGCGGCTTCTACTACAGCCGTTACCCGAAGCCGAAGGAAGGCGCTGCGCTCACCGAAGCAAACAAGAACCAAACGGTTTACTTCCACAAACTCGGCACCCCGCAGAGCGAGGACAAGATGATCTACGCACGCCCCGATCAACCCGACTGGGGCCTGCACGCCTACGTCACCGACGACGGCCACTATCTCATCTACAGCGTCACTCACGGCACGGACCCGAAGAATCGCTTCTTCTACCAGGACCTCCAGCAGGCTGACTCCAAGGTCGTCGAGCTGCTGAATGACTTCGATGCTTCCTACAGCTTCATCGAAAACATCGGCACCACATTCTACTTCCACACCGACCTCAAAGCCCCGCGCTATCGTGTCATCGCCATCGACGTGACGAAATCCGCCCGTGAAAATTGGCGCGAGATCATCCCCGAAGGCGCGGACAAGCTCGACAGCGTCTCTTGCGTGGATGGTCAGCTGCTTTGCAAGAGCCTCAAAGATGCTCGCAGCGCCATGGTGGCCTATGATTTGGAGGGCAGAAAGCACCATGACATCGACCTACCCGGCATCGGCACCGTCGGCGGATTTGGCGGCAAACGCAGCGACAAGCTCACGCACTACGCCTTCACCAGCTTCACCACACCCGGCGCTATCTACCGCTACGATGTCGCCAGCGGAAAGAGCACCCTTTGGAAACAACCGAAGGTCGATTTCGATGCCACGCCCTACGAGACCACGCAGGTCTTCGTGAAGAGCAAAGACGGCACGAAGGTGCCCATGTTCCTCGTCCACAAAAAGGGCCTCAAGCTCGATGGCAACAACGCCGCGCTGCTCTACGGCTATGGCGGGTTCGACATCAGCCTTACACCGAACTTCTCCATCGGTCGCGCCATCTGGCTGGAGCTCGGCGGCGTCTATGCGCTCGCGAATCTACGCGGCGGTGGCGAATACGGCGCCGAGTGGCATCTCGCTGGCACGAAGCTGCGGAAGCAGAACGTCTTCGATGACTTCATCGCCTGCGCCGAGTGGCTGCAAAAGGAAGGCTACACCTCGCCGAAAAAGCTCGCCATCATGGGCGGCAGCAATGGCGGCCTGCTCGTCGGAGCCTGCATGACCCAGCGGCCCGAACTCTACGGTGCGGCCCTGCCAGCCGTCGGCGTCATGGATATGCTACGCTTCCATAAATTCACCATCGGATGGGCCTGGAAGAGCGACTACGGCAGCAGCGAAAACGCCGACGAGTTCAAAGCCATCCACGCCTACTCCCCGCTGCACAACCTGAAGCCCGGCACCAAGTATCCCGCCACCCTCGTCACCACCGCCGACCACGACGACCGCGTCGTCCCCGCCCACAGTTTCAAATTCGCCGCGAGACTCCAAGAGTGCCACGCCAAGGACGGCCCGCCCGTCCTGATCCGCATCGAAACCAGCGCCGGCCACGGTGCCGGCACCGCCCTCACCAAAGTCATCGAAGAAACCGCCGACGAGTGGGCCTTCCTCTGGAAGGTGCTGGGGATGGAGTGAGATGACTACCGCCGCTCCTCCGTCTTCATCGCGCTGCCTTCAGGCGGATTGGCGGCATCGAGGTGGTAGAACCAGTGCTGCACGAAGAACTTCTTTTTCTCGGGGAAGAAGGGGTCGGCGGTGCCGATGAGCGGACGCAGGGAGGTGGACATTTGCAGGGTGACGATGGTGAAGATGGCGACCCAGATTTTCAGATACCCGGAGGTCTCTGAACCGAGTGCTTTGACAGCTCCGGTGAGGAGTCGCGTGCCGAAAAAGAGGCCGATGATCCAGAAGCAGAGAACGAGGAAACCCATGAAGCCGAGGGAATCCGTGGAGCTGCTGAAGACCCAGATCACCGGGGCAAACCCGAGCAGCAGAAGGGAGGTCAGGGCCACCATGCCGAGCACGATGGAGGCGATCTGATGCACGCGAGCGTTCAGGCCGTCGAGTGCGCTGAAGATGTAGAGACTGGGGAAACAGATGATGACGGCGACGATCATGCCGAGGGTGATTTTCAGCGGTGCAGCCCAGAGCTGGTTGCCACCGGAAAAGGTGCCGAGCAGCAGCCCGAAGATGGTGAGGCAGAGCAGGGAACCAAGCGCGAGCCGGGCTGGTACACCACTTCCGCTCTGCTGGCAGGAGTGAATGAGCTGACCTGGATGTTTGAGCAGGGCCTCCATGACATTGGGGAAGGTCACAGGAGCCTGCATGGGCTCGATTTTCATCACGGTGGTGGCGGCCACAGGGGCCGGTGAAGGTGACTGGGGCACGGTTGGAGGTGTGGACTCAGGGTTCATGGCGGTGGGTGGGTTCGGGTTTAGGTTTGAAAGAGATTTGCCAGAGAACGGTGCAGGCGATGACAAGCATGAGGATCATCAGCACGACGAATGAACCGGACCCCACATCAATGCCTCCCAGGGAGGCCTGGGTCATGCTCCAGACAGCTTCATAAAAATTCCCCTCCAGCGGATTCGGCCGCAGGAACTGCACGGGCAGCTCAGGATTGCCAAAGAAGGGCCGCAGGATGTAGGAAAGCTGCGCTCCGCCGAAGAGATTGCCCGCGAGCCAGGCGATCAGAGTCCGCCAGCCTGCCATCGTATCACCGGAAAACGCCTGGATGAGACGCAGTAGCTTGTGGTTCGCCACGATACCTGCGAACGCGATGACAGCGGTGTTTCCGAGAAGAAAGAGGCGATACCAGTCGGCCCCTTCATCCGTCCCTGGCGGAGGAGCATCCAGCACCCAGGCGATGATGAGCGGGCTGAATGAGCCTACAATGAGGCTGAAAATGGCAAAGCTCATCAAGCAGGCCACCACCGTCTGTCGGAAGGACATGCCGGAGCCGAGAAGCTGCCCGAGCATGCCGTTGATCAGGCCATTCACGAGCAAGGTCAGGAAGATCAAAAGCGGCATTTTGATGGCGACAAAGACGCCCTGGAGCGGCGCACGCCAAAGTCCCAGCCCGAAGCCATAAAGCGCGCATCCACCGATGATGACGACGATCAGCGCGAGCAACGAGTCTCTCGTCAACGGCTGCCGCAGCCACTCCGCCAGTCCCACAGGCTCACCACGCGCCAGCAGACGAAGGCGGGAGAGGTGCGGTGACGCAGGAGGCATGGGCAGTTTGTTTCCGGCATTCACTTTGTCGTTCAAAGTGAATATAAATTTTTCTTCTCGCCTATTCTCCAAGAGTCCGATCCCGCCCAGAAGATGTCCGAACGATGGACTGCCTGATCGCGTTTTGATGCGTGCCATGAACCGCCGCTCCTCGCTCAAGACCATCCTCGCCACGGGCATCGCGCCCATGTTTGTGCCAGCGCGCCTGTTGCGCTCGCAGACGGCGCCATCAAACAAGATCACGCTCGGCGTCATCGGAGTCGGCGCTCAGGGCACGGGAGACATGCGGGCGTTTTTGAATCATGCCGATGTCCGCGTGGTGGCGCTGTGTGATGTGAATCAGAAGCGCATCGAGAATGCTCAGGGCATCCTCAAAGACGCCTACGGCACTGCCGACGCGAAGGTTTACAGCGACTTTCGAGAGTTGAATCGCAATCCAGGAATCGACGCGGTGCTCATGGCACTGCCGGTGCATTGGCACAGCATTCCATCCGCAGATGCGGTGTTGAATGGGAAGCACATCTACCACGAGAAACCGATGGGCATGTCCATCGAGGAAGCCCAGCTCGTGCGTGCGGCGGTGAGGAAAAAGGGCGTCGTGTTCCAATTCGGCACGCAGCAGCGCTCAGACATGAAATTCCGCTGGGCGGCGGAACTCGCGCAGAATGGCCGTCTCGGAAAGCTGAAGGAGATCCAGGTCGGTGTGCCCGGCGGCAAAACGGCTCCGGTTTGGACCGAGCAAGCTGTGCCCGCGAATGTGGATTGGGATCGCTGGGTGGGACCGGCTCCGATGACCCCCTTCCATGAAGAAAAGCTGAAGCGGGACAATCACGAGAACATCACGAACTTCTCCCTCGGCATGATCTCCTGCTGGGGCATTCATCATCTCGATATCGCTCAGTGGGGCAATGGCACGGACGCGACGGGTCCCACGAGCATCGAAGGCAGCGGAGAGTATCCGAAGGAAGGCGGCTGTGATGCCGTGTTGAGTTGGAAGCTTCGATTTGAGTATGCCAGCGCCGCGCCGATCACCTTTGCCAATCAGGGCGACGAGATCGGCCATGGGGCGCGCTTCATTGGCGAAAATGGCTGGGTGCATGTGGTGCGTGGCAAGATCACTGCCAGCGATGAAGCCATCCTGCGTGATCCGCAAAACAAGGTCGGCACCATGCCCATCAAGCTCCAAGAGAGCCTCGAACACACGCGCAACTTCCTGGATGCCATCCAGGGCAAGGCCAAAGCCGTCTGCGACATCGAAACCGCCGTGCGCAGTGACACACTTCCCCAGCTCGCCGCCGCCTGCCTGAAGGCGAAGCGCAAACTCACCTGGGACCCGGCTGCGGAAAATTTTAGCTCCGATGCCGAGGCGAACGCACTGATGAAACATCGCCCCATGCGTGGCGAATGGAAGCTGCCTGTCGTATGATCTCCCGACATGACTGACTGGGAACAACACTATCTCGAAGGCAACACCCCCTGGAACAAAGGCCAGCCTTCACCGCCGATGCTGGAGTGGGTGACCAGCAACAAGCCCACAGGCCGCGCCCTCGTGCCCGGCTGCGGAGTCGGGCATGATGTAGCGATGCTCGCCAAGCACGGTCTTGAGGCTTACGGACTCGACATCGCGCCCACCGCAGTCACGATGGCACAGCAGACTTACCCGCAGCTATCGGACTGTTTCCTGCTCGCAGATCTCTTTGATCCGCCAGCGGGCCAGCTCGGCAGCTTTGATTTCATCTTCGAGCACACCTGCCTATGCGCCCTGCCGCCGGAGTGGCGGGTTCGTTATGAAAAAGCCGCCCATGAGCTGCTGAAGCCCAGGGGTCTGCTCGTCGGCATCTGGTTCATCAACCCGGAGATGGACCCTGGTGAACAAGGTCCACCCTTCGGTATTGAGGTTTCGCAACTCGGCGCGCTTTTCGACGAAGAGCGTTGGGAGATCGTGGAAGATCGAGTGCCCGAAGTGGGCTACGATGGGCGTATTGGCCGCGAACGACTGCGCGCGCTGAGGAAGCGCTGATTAAAGATACGGCTCGATCGGCAGCTTGCCGTTTGAGGCGCAGATGAACATCGTTCCTGGCTTCACCGTGCTCGGTGAGGTGCTGACTTTGCCGCCTGCGGCTTCGACGAGCATCACACCTGCAGCGATGTCCCAAAGGCTGATCTGCTCTTCGACATAGGCATCGAGTCGTCCACAGGCGATGTAGGCGAGAGCGAGAGCGGCACTGCCGAGCATGCGCGTTTTGCGCACATCGTAGGCGATGCGTTTGTAGCGCTCGAATCCGGCGTCGAGAGCTGATTTACTCTTCGAGAAACCGACGGTCACGACGGCTTCCGCCATCGTCGCTCGCGGGCTGACGGCGATGGGTTTGCCATTCAGCATGGGCTGGCCGCCTTTGACCACGCTCCAGGTTTCATTCTGCATTGGGTCATGGATCACACCGAGCAGCATTTCTTTCGTGTGGCGATTCCGCGCAGCAATCGACACGCAGAAGTGCGGGATATTAAAATAGTAGTTCACCGTGCCGTCGATGGGATCGACGATCCACTCCACATCACCGTCGCCACCGAGGTCGCCTTCTTCCTCACCGAGGATCGCATGACTGGGGTCGTTTTTCAGGATGATCTCCGTGATGAGCTTCTGGCTGCGCACGTCGAGCTCCAGCTTGATGTCGTGGCGCTGCATCTCATTGACCGTGAGATCGGAGCCGAAGTTGCTTTTGATGAGCTGGCCCGCCTGGGTGGCGGCGTCGAGGGCGATGGGGAGAAGATCAGACATGAGGGGTTTTTGAGGATGCCGCCAGGCGGGTGATGAACTGGATCAGCTCATGAGCGAGTGCCGTCTTGCTTTGCTGGGGCAGAGACTGGGTCTGGCCGCCGGGGAGGCAGAGAGTGATGGCGTTTTCTGCACTGTCAAACCCGATGCCCGGCTGGGAGACATCGTTGGCGATGATGAGGTCGCAGCCTTTGCGCACGAGCTTGTCCTGTGCGTGCTCGACGAGCTTTTCCGTCTCCGCCGCGAAGCCGACGAGACAACCTTTGAAGCCAAACACGCAGCGAGCGGAGCCAAGGATGTCCTCCGTGCGTTCCAGCTCAAGGGTTAGAGCGTCAGCACTTTTTTTGATCTTTTGCTCCGCCTTCACCACTGGCCGGTAGTCCGCCACGGCGGCGGCAAAGATGGCCACGTCCGCGCTGGCGATGTGCTTTTGCACTGCTTCGAACATCCCGCGAGTCGTCTCCACCTTCACCAGCGTGATGTCCGTGGGTGCAGGCAGAAAAACTGGTCCCGAAATCAAAGTCACCTCATGCCCGGCATCCCGCGCCGCCTCGGCCAGAGCATAACCCATTCGCCCCGAGGAACGGTTCGTGAGATACCGCACCGGATCGAGCGGCTCCCGAGTCGGGCCAGCGGTGATGAGGATTTGCATGGTGGCATCTTCCGTCGCTTAAGACGGTGGTCAAACGCACGTCTTGGACGGACGCATTTGCATTTGCCCTCACCGGAGCGCCCGGCCATCATCGCGGCCACTTCACCCAACCTTTTCACCATGTATTTCCTCGGCATCGACAGCGGCACCCAGAGCACGAAAGCCATCGTACTCGACCTCGACAGCGGCAAGATTCTCGCCTCCGGGCACAGCGCCTATGATTTGATCGAAGGGCTGCCCGCCGGGCATCTGGAACAACATCCGCAAAGCTGGATCGACGCTGTGGAGAGCAGTGTGAAGCAGTGCCTGGAGAAGATCGGTGCCGACAAATCGAAGATCGCCGGCATTGGCGTGAGCGGTCAGCAGCACGGGCTCGTGGCGCTCGGTGCGGACGACAAGCCAGTGCGCCCAGCCAAGTTGTGGTGCGACACCTCGACTCAGGCCCAGTGCGCTGAGATTGCTCATGAGTTCGGTGGTCAGCCTGGCGTAATCGCTTTGGCGGGGAATGCAATGCTGCCCGGCTACACGATTCCGAAGCTGCTTTGGATCAAACAGAACGAGCCCGAGAACTTCGCCAAGATCACCTCCATTCTGCTTCCGCATGATTACATCAACTTCTGGCTCAGCGGCGTGAAGCGCATGGAATACGGCGATGCCTCAGGCATGGGCATCCTCAACGTGAACACCCGCCAGTGGTGCTACGAATTGTGCGACTACATCGACCCACGAGTCCGCTCCATGCTGCCTGAACTCGGCTCCAGCCGCAGCGTGCATGGCCGTCTCCGTCCTGAATTGGCGAAGGCCTGGGGCCTCAGCGATAATGTCATCATCTCCGCCGGTGGAGGCGACAACATGATGGGCGCGATCGGCACCGGCAACATCAAGCCCGGTGTCATCACGGCCAGCTTCGGCACCAGCGGCACGCTTTACGGCGTCGCGGGATCACCCGTGGTCGATGGCCAGGGCGAAGTGGCCGCTTTCTGCGACAGCACGGACCAATGGCTGCCGCTCGTCTGCACCATGAATGTCACCGTCGTGACCGAGCAGGTGCGCGACATGTATGGCTGGGATTTGAAACAACTCGAAGCTGCCGTGGCCTCTGCACCCGTCGGTGCCGATGGCGTAATGTTCCTGCCGTATCTCAATGGCGAGCGCACACCGAATCTGCCAAACGGCACCGGCGTGCTTCACGGCCTGCGCCCGACGAATATGACGCCTGCCAACATTGCCCGCGCGGCGGTGGAAGGTGCCACACTCGGCCTCGCCTACGGTTTGAAGCGCTTCCGTGATCTCGGCATGAACCCCACGGAGATCCGTCTCACCGGCGGCGGCAGCAAAAGCAGCGTCTGGCGTCAGATCGCTGCCGATTGTTTTAATGCCGAAGTCGTCACGCTCAGCACCAGCGAAGGTGCGGCGCTCGGCGGAGCCATCCAGGCCGCGTATGCCCAAGCCAACGAACATGGTGAAACCATCAGCTACGAGGCACTCTGCGCAAAGCTCGTGACGCTCGACGAATCAACCCGCTGCAAACCGAACGCCACAAATGCCAAGCACTACGCCGAGCAGCTCGAACGTCAGGTGGAACTGACGGGCCGCCTCCAGCAGACAGGCTGGCTGTAAATGGTTCGTCCTTTGACATCAGACCCATCCTCACCTCTTCATCACGGTCCATGTCCAAAGGCCTCGGCGAAACATCCACCCATTTTTTTCAACTCGGCAGCGCTGCCGAGCCCTTCGTCTTTGCCAGCGGAGACTCGCTGCCGGGAATCACGGTGGCGTATGAAACCTACGGGAAGCTGAATGCGCGGAAAACCAACGCCATCCTGCTCTTCCACGCGCTTTCCGGCAGCCAACATGCTGCGGGGCACAATCCCGATGTGCCGGGCCTCAACGGACGCTGGACAGAAGATGTGAAGCAGGGCTGGTGGGATCTTTTCATCGGTCCCGGCAAGGCGCTGGACACGAACCGCTACTTCGTCATCTGCGCGAACTATCTCGGTGGTTGCTATGGCAGCAGTGGACCGACTTCGATGAACCCCGAGACGGGCAGGCCGTATGGGAAAGACTTCCCTCCCGTGCTGAGCAGCGACGTCGTCCGCAGTCAGGCGGCGTTGCTGGATCATCTTGGTATCAAGACGCTTCATGCCGTTATTGGTTCCTCAGTTGGAGGTCTGCTCGCCATCAACTTCGCCACGCTTTATCCCGAACGGGTGAAGATCGTCATGCCTGTGGCCACGGGCCTGCGCACGACGGTGCTCACGCGGCTGACCCTATTTGAGCAGGTGCTCGCCATCGAAAACGATCCCCACTTCAACGGCGGAGACTATCCAGAGAATGCCAAGCCGGAATACGGACTCACGCTCGCGCGGATGATCTCGCACAAGACCTTTGTACATCTCGATGCCATCGAAAAGCGGGCGAGCCAGACGGTGTCCCAGCCCAATGGGCAGCTCTCCTGGTACAAGGTCGGGCACAACGTCGAAAGCTACATGCTGCATCAGGGGAAGAAGTTCGTGAAGCGCTTCGATGCGAACTCCTACCTGCGCATCCTCGACATGTGGCTGCGCTACAATCCGCTGCGTGATGCCGGCGTGGATAGCTACGAAGAACTGTTCGCCCGCAGCAAGGCGGCGGGGCATCATTACCTGATCTTCAGCATCGACAGCGACTTCTGCTTCTATCCCGAAGAGCAGGCGGAAATGGTGTCGGCCTTGGAGCGTGTTGGAGTCTCCTCCATGCATATCACCGTGCATTCGGACAAAGGGCACGACTCCTTCCTGCTCGAACCTCAGCTCTACACGCCACATCTCGTTTACACGCTGGAGGGGCGCTGGCAGAAGTCCTCGCTCGATGAGCCGGCGGTGAACGAAGTGGAATAAATCAAAAAGCCCGGAGCTTTCGCCCCGGGCCTCGTGTTTCATATCGCGAACGACCAAGATCGCATCACTGAATTTCAAGGCAGACACCTTCTTTGGTGCTGCGGGCAAAGAGGCGGTTGTAGGCCATCACGGGGTAGCTCCAGACTTTGCCGTCGAGCACGTCGTCGCGCTTCAGCTCGGTGTATTTCTCGGGAGTTGCCTCGGCCACGACGACTTCGCCCTTGTCGCTGAGAGCGATGACTTTGTCACCGGAGAGGATGACCTGGCCGGGGCCGAAGCCGCCTTCTTTCCACATGTCCTTGCCGGTCTTGATGTCCACGCAGGCCAGAGGGCCTTCGCCATATTCTTTGAAGCTGAACATGCCGTAGAGGTAACCGTCCTTCACCACGGGAGTGCTCCAGTGGTTGAAGCACTCGTTTTCACGACGCCAGATCTGCTCGGCGCTCAGGCCGTTGCCGCTTTTGCTGATCTTGAAGGCACCGGCACCCACACCGTAACCGGCCGAACAATAGACGATGTCTTCAAACACGACCGGGCTGGCAGCGGTGGAGACTTTGTAGGGGAAGGGAGCGCGCCAGAGAACCTTGCCATCTGCTGGTGTGACGGCCACGAGTCCGGTCTGGGTGAAGAAGATGCACTGATGCACGCCGTGGATGTCGGCGATCACGGGAGTGGCGTGGGTCATTTTGTCGTCCTCGCCTTTCCACAAAATTTTGCCGGTGGTCTTGTCGAGACCGAGCAGCGCCTGACCAGCACCACCGCCGCACATCATGAGCACGTTGCCATCGATGACGGGAGATGCGGCGTTCTGCCACTTGATCTGCACACCGGCGTTGTCCTTCATGACATCGAGATTCCACACGGGCTTGCCGGTGGCTGCATCAAAGCAGAAGACGCCGAGGTTGGCGTCGATGGCATAGACTTTATCACCATCGACCACAGGTGTAGAGCGGGGGCCGTCGCCACCTTTGTTGTCATTCGTGCCGGCGTCACCACCGCCATCGTATTTGCCGATCACCGTCAGCGGCTGTTTCCAGAGTTCTTTGCCATTCCTGACATCAAGGCAAACAACGACCTCACCCACGTTGCCATCGGTTTCACCGGTGACGATGGTGTAGGCTTTGGCTCCAGCCACGGCGAAGGAACTGAAGCCCGCCGGTGTGTCGGTCTTCCACAGAGTCTTGATCTTGGCGCTCTTCCAATTGCTGACTTTGAGCACGGGCGCGGTGCCATCGTTGTTCGGGCCGCGGAATTTGGCCCATTCGGCAGGGGCGGCGGTTTGGGCGGAAAGGCTGGCCGCTGCGAGCAGCGAGCCACTGGCGAGGAGAAGCGAGGGGCGGATCATTTTGGGATGGTAGTGGGGTGAAGGTGTGCAAACGAGGCACGGCCCGGCAGTCTTGCGCGTCCTGCCAGCCCGGCAAACGAAACCTCCGCCATCTGCCGACGAGGCTCATTTTCATCTTGGCGGAAGTTGAGGAAACTCTTGCACCCACGCCTTCGTTAGGCTTTCGAGAAACAACGCATGTGGGACTTTGTGACAGAGCATTGGCGCGACGGCGTGGAGATCATCATCCTCGCCGCGCTGGCTTATCATGGGTATCTGTTTTTCCGGGCTACGCGTGGCGCTCGCATCCTCACGGGCCTGCTGATCCTGCTGCTAAGTCTGGCGCTGATCTCGCAGCTCCTGGAGCTGGAGGTAATCAACTGGCTGCTCCAGCGCATCTCCGTCTTCCTCGCCATCGCGCTCGTCGTGCTCTTCCAGCCTGAGCTGCGGCGTGTGCTCGCTGAGCTGGGAAGCCACCGCGTGTTTTCCTTCAACCGGCCCGACCCTGAGTCGCTCGATGTGCTGCTGGAGGCGATGCAAAAGCTCTCCGCGCGCCGTTGCGGTGCCTTGTTTGCCCTGAAGCGCGGCATTGATCTAAAGCAGTTCGTGGAAACTGGAGTCGAGGTGGATGCGGCCATGAGCGTGGAACTCATCACCACTATCTTTCACCCGAAAACAGCCCTGCATGATGGAGGAGTCATCATCGACCAAGGCCGAATCCAGGCCGCAGGCTGTGTTTTCCCCGTGAGCCAAAAAGAGGTTCGCGACCGTGCCATCGGCCTACGTCACAGGGCCGCCATGGGCGTGACGGAGGAGACGGACGCCATCGCGCTGATCGTTAGCGAAGAGAGCGGTGCGCTTTCCATCGCCTACCGGGGCAAGCTGGAGCATGATCTGGAGCCTGAGGAGGTACGGGATCGCCTGAACGAGATCCTCACTTTTGGCAGCGTGAAAAGCGAAACCTCAACGGAGGAACCGACTCGTGAGATTGGAGCAGCTTAAAAACATCTTTGTCCGCAATTGGAAGGAAAAGCTGCTCGCCGTCGTGCTGGCCTTCCTTTTCTGGTTCATGATCAAAGGCCAGGCCGCCCGCTCAAACATGCCTTACGGCTACGGCAGTGAGCGCTTCCCACGCGCTGGGACACGCCTTTGATTTGCCACCGCAAAAGGCGTCTAATCATATCCACGCTTGCCTTTCCCCGGATGTGTGGGATTCTCCGCGCCGGTTTTCCCGGCTTCTACCCCTCGGGGCCGATGTTTGTCTTGTAGCCCGTCCCCATTTTGGACGGTGTCCCCGTCCCGCCGTTGGCAGGACGCTTTTACGGCGACTGGTTGCCCACCTATTCGGAGCCCTATCTGCCGGTGACATTGCAAAGGACATACTATGGAAAAGACATTCGCTGATCTCGGCCTCTCGCCGGAACTCCTCCAAGCCGTTCAGGCCCAAGGCTTTGAGCAACCCTCCCCCATCCAGGCTGAGGCCATCCCAGTCGCCCTTTCCGGGCGTGACGTGGTGGGCCAGAGCCAGACCGGCTCAGGCAAAACGCTCGCCTTCGGCCTCCCCGCCATCCAGCTCGCCGACGCCTCAGACCGCCGCACGCAGGTGCTCATCCTTTGCCCCACCCGTGAACTGGCCATGCAGGTCTGCGCGGAGATTCACAAGGTCGTCACCTTCAAAGAAGGTCTGCGCGCCACGCCCGTCTATGGCGGTGCGTCGTATGACCGCCAGATCCGCGCCCTCCAGGCCGGTTCCCAGATCGTCGTAGGCACCCCCGGCCGTATCCAGGACTTCGTGGACCGTGGAACGCTGAAGCTCGATGCGCTGAAAGTGCTCGTCTTTGATGAAGCCGACGAAATGCTCGACATGGGTTTCGCCGAAGACATCGAAAAGCTCATGCAGTCCATGCCGGAGAAGCGCCAGACGATCTTCTTTTCCGCCACCTTTGACCCGCGCATTCGCCGCCTCATCGAGCGTTACACCACGAATGCCGCCACGATCACCATTCAGCAGAAAGCGCTCACGGTGCCGACCATCGAGCAACGCTACTACGAGGTGCAGGGTCGCAGCAAAACGGAAGTGCTCTGCCGCGTGCTGGACATGGAGGATCCGCGT
Source organism: Prosthecobacter sp. (assembly GCA_044373575.1). Taxonomy (GTDB): domain Bacteria; phylum Verrucomicrobiota; class Verrucomicrobiia; order Verrucomicrobiales; family Verrucomicrobiaceae; genus Prosthecobacter. The sequence continues at coordinate 19,580 of JBILPY010000015.1, forward strand.
CTGACCATCGTCTTTGCGAACACGAAGAAGGCTGTGGATGACGTTGTCGATGCTCTTGTGGGCCGGGGTTATGCCGCCGACCGCCTGCATGGCGATTTGAACCAGATGATGCGCGAGCGCGTGATGCGGAACTTCCGCAGCGGCAACGTCGAAGTGCTCGTCGCCACCGACGTGGCAGCTCGTGGACTCGATGTGAACGACATCGACCTCATCGTGAACTACGAACTACCTTACGACACGGAAGACTACGTCCACCGCATCGGCCGCACCGGCCGTGCGGGACGCAAGGGTACCGCTGTCAGCCTCGTCGCAGGCCGTGAAATCTACCTCATGCAGCGCATCCAGCGCTTCACGAATGCACGCGTGGATCGCACCAAAGTCCCCTCTCAGGAAGAGGTGGAGACGAAGCTCGTCGATCAAAGCTTTGAAAAGCTCAAGGCCACACTGGAGGCTGGCAACTATGCCAAACACGAGCACACCACCCAGCGCCTGCTGGATGCTGGCTTTGACATGACGGATGTCATGAGTGCCCTGCTCGATCTTTGGATGAAACAGGGCTCGCGTGAAGCTGAGCAGATCCTCGAAGACCGCGCCCAGGTGAAGAAAGACCGTCCGCAGCGCGAGTTCGTCCCGCGTGAGCAGGGTGGAGAAGGTGCCCCGCAAGGTGGTGGCGAAGGCAGCGATCAGCGCTCCACGCACCCCGCAGGCCCACGTGCTCCAGCCGAGGGCATGAAGCGCCTCTTCATCAACATCGGCGGCATGGACAATGCCCGCCCGGGCGACATCGCCGGCATCATCTACAACACCTGCCAGATCCCAGCAGGCACCATCGGCAGCATCGACGTCCTGCCCAAGTGTAGCTTCGTCGAGATCCCCGAAGACATGGCCGCAGCCGTGCTCGCCTCCATCGGAGGCGCGACCTTCCGTGGTCGTGACGTGCGCATGGACCTAGCGGATCGTGAAGGTGGTGGCGGTGGCAACTTTGCCCCGCGTCCACCACGTCGCGACTTCGACGGCCCACCTCGCGGTGAAGGCGGCGGTTACGGTGGCGGCGGCGGTGGAGGAGGTGGCGGCTACGGCGGCAAACCTCGCTTCGGCGGCGGTGGCGGCGGCTACGGTGGCAAGCCCGGCGGTTACGGCGGCGGTGGAGGAGGTGGCGGCTACGGCGGCAAACCTCGCTTCGGCGGCGGTGGCGGCGGCAAGCCCGGCGGCTTCAAACCACGTCGCTGGGATGGCGAAGGCTCGTAGATTTTAAATAGAGCGGCAGGCCCTTCAGCCTGCCGCTTTTTTGTGGACTCGTTTCCGCGTCGCCGGTCGCTTTTTGCGCGGTTTTACCGTGTAGCTGATGGCTGCCTCGGCCACGGACATCGCTTCCGGGGTCGGCACATCGAACCAGTCACGGAACGTGTGCGCATTGATCACGCGGACGCTGGGGTCATTCGGATGCCAGTGAGCCGCAGGCGTGCGGCAGGCCAGCAGGTGCCGGTCAGCAGCAGCATCGCCGAGCACGCTGCGGACCTGATGCATGGGCTTCAGCGCTTTCGAGTCACCTCCGGTTTCGTTCCACTTGGCTTCGATGAACTGGAGCCGGCCATTCAGCCACACAGCGAAGTCCACTTCCACGCCCTGCGCGTCACGCCAGAAGTAGATTTCCGCCGGACTGGCCTGGGCTTCACGGGCACGCAAAACCTGACCGAGGACATAGGTTTCCCAGATCGCCCCGATGAAGGTGGACTCCACCATCTGCTGTGGCGTGGAAAGGCCGAGCAAAAAGCAAAGCAGCCCAGTGTCGCGGAAAAAGAGCTTCGGCGTTTTGATAAGGCGCTTCCCGTGATTGCGGAAGTAGGGCGGCAGGATGTGGATGATGTTTGAGGCTTCCAGCACCGTAAGCCACTGCTTGGCGGTGCTGCCGGAGATGCCCACCGTGCTGGCGAGCGTCTGGAAGTTCACCAGATTGCCCGAAAGCGTCGCGCACATGCGCACGAAGCGTTCAAAGTCTCGCAGGTTCGTCACGTTCACGAGCTGGCGTACATCGCGTTCGAGATACGTCGCAAAGTAGCTGGAGTAAAAATCACGCGCGGGCATGTCTGGCACCCGCCAGAGTTCTGGGTAGCCCCCGCGCCACATCATTTCTTCCGCCGTCGGGTAGTTCACCGGGTTTGTGTCGATGAGTTCCACTGGAGCCAGCGTGTCGAGTTCCAGGATGGCGCAGCGCCCGGCGAGACTTTCAGACACGCTCTGCATCAGCGCGAACTTCTGTGATCCCGTCATCAAAAAGCGCCCCATGCGGTGGCGGTCTGCATCCACAGCCGCCTTCAGTATGCGGAAGAGCGCTGGTGCATACTGTACTTCGTCCAGGATCACCGTCGGGTGCGCCGAGAGCGAGTCGAGAAAGGCCGTGCTGTTGTGTTCGGCTTCATGCGCCACGGAAGGCAGGTCCAGCGTGTGAAAGGGCGCTTCGGGGAAAAGGTCACGCAGCAGAGTGGTTTTGCCCGTCTGTCTGGCACCCGTGATCAGCACCACGGGAAAATGCACCGCCAAGCCGCGAATGCGGTCGGCAAGCAGGCGCTGGATGTGTGGTTTCATGGCGAATTCAGAATCACGCCGATTTAATCACGGATAATCTAGCTTTCAATCCTAGATTATCCGAAATAAGTAAATAGTTTCGCTCATAAAGTTAATTATGAACGGGTTATGAAGATTTAAAAACTCGGAAAGGTTTCAAAATAGGGCTCGAATAGCTACGTGATCAGCAATGATGCGCGCCCCGCGTGTTCACATAAACCGAGTAGAGGCTTTGTGAAGCGGTGATGAAAAGGCGGTTCCGTTTCGGACCACCGAAGCAGAGGTTGCTGGCAGTCTCGGGGAGCTTGATGAAGCCGATGAGCTTGCCCTCGGGGTTGAAGACGTGGACACCGTCGAAGCCGTCGCCCACCCAGC
>JBILPY010000212.1:0-6875 GCA_044373575.1 Prosthecobacter sp.
CCCCGCCCCCCCCTATCCCACACACCGCCCTCCGAACTCAAAACTCCGAACTTCCCCCCATGTCCCCCCACTCTCTCAATCTCGAAGACCACTTCCTCACTCGCCGCCAGTTGCTCAATCGGCTGGGCACGGGACTCGGAGCTTATGCGCTGGGCGATCTCATGGGTGCCAATCAGGCTCAGGCAGCTGGAGTCGATGGCACGAACCCTTTTGGCGTGCGCCAGCCGCATCATGAGCCGAAGGCGAAGCGCGTGATCCACTTCTTCATGAATGGCGGGCCTTCGCAGGTCGATACATTCGACCCGAAGCCGCTGCTGGCGAAGTTCGATGGCAAGGCGCTACCTAGCGTGCTGAAGACCGAACGCCCAACCGGCGCTGGATTGAAGTCGCCTTTCGCCTTCAAGAAGTATGGTCAGTGCGGCCTGGAGGTGAGCGACATCTTCTCCAAAACCGCCGAGTATGCCGATGACCTCTGCGTCATCCGTTCCATGTATGCCGATGTGCCGAATCATGAGCCATCGCTCGGACTCATGAACTGTGGAGATGGACGTCTGCATCGTCCCAGTATGGGCTCGTGGATCACTTACGGCCTTGGTTCCGAGAATGAAAACCTGCCTGGCTACATCTCCATGTGCCCGAAAGGCATGCCGACGCGCCGCACTAAGAACTGGCAGTCCGCCTTCCTCCCCAGCATCTACCAAGGCACCTACATCAACACGGAAGACACCGAGGTGGACAAGCTTGTGGAGTTCATCAAGAACGGCTCGCTCGATCTCAAGCAGCAGCGTCGGCAGCTCGATCTGCTGCATGAGTTGAATGAAAACCATCTCAAGCAGCGCCAGAACGACCAGCAGCTTGATGCCCGCATCCAGAGCTTTGAGCTCGCCTACCGAATGCAGATGGAGGCCACCGATGCCTTCGACATCAGCAAGGAACCTGAGTCCGTGCGCAAAGCCTATGGCGAGAACGACTTCGGCCGCCAGACCCTCATCGCGCGTCGTCTGCTGGAGCGCGGAGTTCGTTTCATCCAGCTCTGGACGGGTGCCGGTCAGCCTTGGGATAGTCACGATGAGATCCTCGACCACGCCCGTCTCGCCAAAGATGTGGATCAAGCCATCGCCGCCTTCATGGGCGATATGAAGCAGCGCGGCCTCTTCGATGACACGCTCATGATGTGGGGCGGCGAATTTGGCCGCACACCCGCTGTCGAGTTACCCACGCCGGGTGCGAATGCTGGCAAGCAACGCGGTCGCGATCACAACCACTACGGCTTCACCTGCTGGCTGGCCGGTGGGGGTGCCAAAGGTGGTTACACCCACGGTGCCACGGACGAGTTCGGCTTTGCTGCCATCGAAAACAAAGTCCACGTCCATGACCTGCACGCCACACTTCTGCACATGCTCGGCTTCGATCACGAACGCTTCACCTACCGCTACGCCGGCCTCGACTTCCGTCTGACTGGCGTCAACGAATGCGGTGTGATCAAAGAGCTGCTGGCCTGATCAGGAAGCTTTGTGCCGCGCGAGGTACTCGCGGCACTTTTCCTCTCCCATGTATTTAGCGAGAAGCTTTGGCTCAGTCTCGGTGAGGTCCACGAGGATCAGCCCGTCGATGACCGAAGAGAACTGCTTGTCCACGTTGAAGCTGAGAATGGTGCCGCTTAGACGAAGGTAATGCTTCAGTAGAATAGGAATGCCTTTGCCATCAGTCTCCAGGCTGGAGATGAGCGCGGAGCAGTCGTCCACATCCTGGAGATCGGCGCTGATGAACTCACGCATGAGCTTGCGGCCGCGCAGATAGCGGAAGGGATTGCGAGGTTTCACGAAGCTGGCGAGATCCTCGTGCAGGCAGTTTTCCTGGAGGAACTCGACCATGAATTTGCGGCTCAGCTTGTCGTAATCCTTGCTGATGCTGACGGGGCCGAAGAGCTTTTTATACCCCGGATTCCGGGAGATCCAGTGGGCGATGCCCTTCCAAAGGAGCGGCAGGGATGAGAGGTTCCGCTGGTAGTCTTTGGTGATGAAGCTGCGCCCCATCTCCACGGCGGCCTCGAGGTTGGCGAGGAAAGGCTTCTCGAAGGTGAAAAGCGTGTTCGTGTAGAGCCCCTTCGGCCCGTATTCACGAAGGATGATGTCAGCCCGCCCGAGTCGATAGGCACCTGCGATGCATTGTTTCTGTTCATCCCAGAGAAAGAGGTGCTCGTAGTAGCGGTCAAATTTGTCGAGATCCACCTCTTCGCCCGTGCCCTCGCCCACCTGTCGGAAAGTGATTTCGCGCAGACGGCCAATCTCCTGAAGTGTGTCCGGGATCTCATGCGAATGAGCGGCATAGACGCTGAGCCCACCCTGAGTGACGAGGCAACCATTGCGGGCACGCACAGCTTCCACTTCCTGAAGGATACGGTCCCGATGTGCCGCAGCACGCTGCGCATCGATACTGGGAGCCAATTCGGGCTCAGGCTCTGCCTCGGGTGTGTTCCGGCGGCGCTCAGCCAGGATGAGTGTATGGATGCGGAGATACCTCGTGAGAGCTTCGTCATCCTCAAATTTGCGCAGCTTGCCAAAGGGAATGGTGCTGCCGATCCTCATCTCCACCGAGGTGCCTGCTTGCTGACAAAACTCGCGCAGCAGGAGCCCGGTACGCAGACGCGGATGGATGACACCCGCGAGGTGGAAGAGCGGACTGTTTCCGCCTGGGAAGTACACCGGCAACACAGCAGCCTGGGTGCGGCGAACGAGGGAGCCCACATGGTGCGTCCAGGGGGCTTCTTCGATCCCCCTCCCCGGCTTGTAAGCAGAGACTTCACCTGCCGGGAAGATGATCATGGCTCCGCCTGCTTTTAAATGACTGAGCGCAGCTCTCATGCCGTTGAGGTTTTCCCGCGCAGCTTCTTTCCCTCCGAAAGGATTCACCATGATGCCGTGCTCCTTCACCTCGGGCATGACGGCGAGAAGTGAATTGGTCATCACTTTCAAATCACGACGCTGCCTGCCGACGTAGCTGGCAAGGATGCACGGATCGAGGATGCCATAGGGGTGATTGGCGATGATGATCAGCGGCCCGGTCTTGGGGAATTCAAAGCCCGCAGGCATATCCAGTTCACACTGTGCGCCGAGCGATTGGACCACCCCCGCGAAAAACTCACCACAGGTCTGCAACTCAGGCGGAAGCTTGCGATAGCGCTCGTGTCCAAACTGGTAGTGCTGATCCAATCCTCGGAGACCGAGCACACGCTCCACGGCGGGACCGAGCACACGATAAAGAGTGCGCTGGAGGGGAGTTTGGAGTTGGGAACTGAGTTCGAAAATCATGACCGGGGGATAGCTCAACAGAGCCTCCCCGGATTTACCACCGGTGCAAGCGGGGAAAGGTTACGGCCGATTCCCCCTCTACACCTGCCTGCTCCTCATCTGTCGTATGAGATGATCCAGCCGGGACTGCAGCCTATTGTGAGCTTTTTGCGCCCGGTGCAGATTGTACTCCAGCAGGATTTTTGGGTCTGCTTGAGAGTGAACCGGGGGGAGCTGGTTCAATGGCGCGAGCTGCTGATCCCAGAACGCTGCGAAGCGCTCGCCGAAGGTCGGCCGGGCCGCTTTCCATTCCTCCTCCACACAACTGAATCTAGCCCAGTGGCGGAAGAGATTCATCCAGCCGGAATTGTCCTCCTCCGAGGTCGTGCGGGCCAGGTCGAGGTCCAGGTACACATTCTCCATGAGCTGGAAAAGACGCTGGCAGAGGAAGCGGCCCGCAAGTTTCTGTTCCTTGCTCACCGGGTCCACAGGCCACACCTCCCGCTTCAAGCGTTCTTTGAAATTACATCCAGCAGCGGGGAGGATCACGCGCTCCATCCATTGCAGCTCAGCCTGAGCCTGCACATCCCGCCAGATGCTCACAAGCGTCTCCGTATTGCGTATGAACTCCGAGTCCGAGCCCTCCGTCAGCGGCGCCCAGTACTGCCGCAGCGTCTCGGAGAAGCGTTCGAGGAACCGCGCCTGCGTGGGTGCGTCGGCACCGGGAGTTCTTTTCTCGACATCCAACAGGCCGGGGTCGGTCTGCTGTAGGTAACGAACACTGGCGTCGAAGCAGGTCTTCGCCACGTGACGCCCCAGCTTCCGGTAGCTCTCAAACTGGGACTCGGAGAAGAACTGATCCCCCGTACTCTCGTGGGGGAAGCCGGAATTGGCCGCGCGATATTGCAGCAGGTCCGTCGGCTCATCTCCTGTCCAGGAGGACTTCAGATACACCAGCGTGCCATCCTTGCTCGAGTCATCGGCATCATAGACGATCCGCCCGATGGCACAGTGCCCGCGGCAGATGCCGCCCTCGGTTTCCGGGGAGATGGAGCGCGTGTCGATCTCCAGCCGCACCCCGAAGTCCACCCAGCACCGCCGGATGGCCGTGCCCAGCCCGTGGAAGGTATAGCCCCCGTCCTCCTCCGCATCAGAGACGATGATGACCTTGCAGCGGCGGCGCACGAGCTCATAGAGGCCGAGATTTTCAAAGTGCCCGCCGTCGGAGAGGTAGATAAAGGGGTCATTCATCGAGGCTCCGCCGAAGAGCTCCTTCAGCACATACCAGCCCATGCTTTTATACCACGGCGGCCGCATGGTGCGCCAGGTCTCCGGCAGCGCCGGGTTCGCCGCCCACCAGCCGAGCCGCGCATTAAAAATGGTCAGCAGGAAGGCGATGAGCGGTGAGGTGTGGTAGCCGGAGTTCGGGCTGGCAGCGGCACCTGAGATGGAGATGGCGGCGGCGGCGCTGAGGGAATTTGCCATGTATTCCGCCGTGGGCCGGTAGCCCTGCGGTACCGGCACATCACTGCCCACGCCCAGCCCGCGCCGCTCCACGCCGCAATGCACCGGCGTGATGGTGAAGGACTCCGCCAGCCGCTCGGCGACATCGAGATCAGGGTTCTTCGCTGTATTCAGCGCTGTATTGACGATCCAAAACGGACCGCGAAAGCCAGTGGCAGCACTCGTTCGCAGATCAGCGATCTTCATGTCATCCCCGAAGTCGAAGCCGGTGAAGACCTCCGGGCTGCGCTCCTCACGCGGACGACTTGCCCCCAGGTAGCAGCGCATGAGCCGGTTCCGATAAAACTGATTCATTGACAGTTCATTGATGTCAAAAAACGCCATCAGCAGATACAGCAGCGCCCCCAAGGTGGCGGCCAGCAGCAGGATGTGCGCATCATTTTCCAGGAAGGTGGTGCTGAGGATGAAGTGCCGCTCCCAGCCCACCGCCGCCAGCGCCTGACTGCACCAGCCGTGGAGCACTGCCATCACCGCTGGCGTCTCCCCGCGAGTCCAGTCCAGCAGCCACTCCACCAGTCCCGCCACAGACAGCATGAGCCCGAGGAAAAAGATCAAAGGAGCCAGCAAGACGAGCTTCTCTTTGATCCAAGAACCGCCGCGCTGCCCGCTCGTGCTGGAGCCGCCCGCCAGCTTCATCATCAGACCGGAACTGATCATCCAGGCACCCAGCGCCTGCACCTTTCCGCCGAACTGCGGCAGCATCCAGGCCAGCAGCTCAGGCCCTTCCAGCGCGATGGCGCAGGAGGCTGCCATGAGCAGACTCAGGATGAAGAACCACCCGCCGATCCGCGCCCACCACTCGCGGTAGGCATCTTTGACATCCGTGCCCGCCAGTGAGATGCCCGCGCTGATGATCACCGAGTAGATAAAGACGATCATCGGCCCGCCGAGGATCAGCGGCCACTCCACCTCAAAGGCTAGCAACTGCGCCCGCGCACTGATCTCCGCAGGCTCGATCACCTTGGCCGTCACAAGGCGCATCAGCTCTGCGCCATCTGAGACAGTCTCCATCCGCCAAAAGACCAGCATCATCTCCACCGCCACGAAGGCCATCAGCATCGTCAGCAGAAAGACCATCCCGCCCTGGATCAACAGGCTCACTCCCGCACGCCAGTCCAGCCGCCCCTCCCGGCAGGTCACCCGCACGATGATTGTGAGAACAGAGATCGTCCCCGCCAGCAGGAGAAAGGTGGGCCGCTCCCAGGGATTCAGCTCCATCTTCTGCGTCAGCAGCGCGCCCCAGAGCAGCGCCGGTGTCAGCATCCCCGCCAGCATCCCCAGCCCGATCACCCATGTGTCCAGCGTCACCCCGCGCAGCTCTTTTCCTCTGGCTGGCTGCATGGAGGCACGCACCCGGAGCAGACAGCCAAACGCCAGCGCCCCAGATACCACCAGCAACCCCATGTGCAGATAAAAAGCTCCGAGCAGCTCCCGATGCGCCGCCAGATAAAACAACGGCAGCGCCAGATGCGGCAGCAGCAGCATCAGCATCACCAGGATCAGCAGCAGCAACTGGATGGACAGCGTATTGCGCAGCCAGATGGCAAAGGCCGTCCAAGTATCCGCACTGAGGAAGCCGGTCTTCGGCGTCAGGTAGCGCCCGAAGCGCCGCAGATGCCGCACCGCCTCGTGTTCATCATTGAGAAACTCATCTTTCCCTGCCTCCGCCTCACGACGCAGCCGGTTCGCCATGATCCAGCCGCCGATGTAGCCCCCGCCGGACACCGTGGAAAGATAGTCCACCTGGTCGAGTAAGCCCTGGGAGCGCAGCTCCTGCATCACTCCGAGGCCAAAGGTGGCACTGCGGATGCCGCCGCCAGACACTGCCAGACCCACCGTCTCCTCCAGTGTCTCGATCTTCGGCAGACAGCGGTTCTCCCGCTGCGCCTGGATCTCCTTTACCTCATCGAGACGAACATCCGGGCAGGTCGGATCAGGATCACGGAAGCGCATGGCGTGGTTCATGCGCACGACAATGCCCGCAAAGCCCGCCCGCCTGCAATCCTAATCTTCAGCAGGACACGCCAGCCATCAGCCTAGCGACGCGCGGATGGCATCCCG
>JBILPY010000769.1:0-6850 GCA_044373575.1 Prosthecobacter sp.
ATCCATTATTCGATTTGCTGTCCCAGCTCGCTTACACCCACGCACCAAGGGCCATGACATCCTTTTCCGCGTTTTATCACAGAAAAAATGGCTGGATCGAGCTTGGGCGGTTTCAATTTATGGCACAGGCTCACACGAAAAAAGACTAATAGCCCTCGCTTCCATGCTTGGGCTGGAGAAAAGGGTAACCTTTTGTGGCCAAACTACTGATATCAAAGCCCTCTGGAAGAACCACCACGCACTTCTTGTTCCATCCAGACACGAAGGACTCCCGCTTACCGTCGTAGAAGCAATGTGGCTAGGGCGCGTGATTATCGCCCAACCGGCTGGTGGCATCGCTGAGGTAATAGAAGATAGCCAATCCGGCTATCTGGCGGATGGAATCGGCGAGCCGTTCTTTGATGAAGTGTTAGAACGTGCGTGGAGCCAGCGCACGCGCTGGGATGATATTGGCAAAGCGGCATCAGTTCATATCAGGTCAATTATTCCCGAGCATCCCGAGAAAGACTTTGCCACTGAAATAGCAGAACTTGCAAAGTCAGAATGAACTGGTGACACCTATTCAACAAGACGTCGCTAACTCACACTTTGATCATGTAACAAACTCGTCCATGAGTTCGAAGCCGCTCTGCGGCAGATCTCTTACTCAGGAAATCATGCACCGCTCGGGAACAGCCATCCCAGGCGAAGTAATCATCAATAATGATGACCCCGCCAGGGGCCACCTTATCGAATAAGTGGTCAAGGCATACCATGGTAGAATCGTACCAATCCCCATCCAATCTCAATAAAGCGATTCTTGCAGGGAGGCTAAGCTGGGGAACCGTGTCGGAAAACCAGCCTTTGATTAGTTGAAACTTCTCCACGCCCGCCCGTTTCATGGCATCTGAAGCGTAGCCCTCCTCGGCACGGCAGTTATCGTGGTAACCGGGGGCCGCCTTGTCAGCTTGCCATTCGAGTGCAGATATTCCATCCACCTCCTTAGCTGGAGGTAATCCCTCAAAACTATCGAGGAGAAAATAATTCCGCGATGCACCTAAAATAGTGGCAATTCCACCGCTCATTCCCCCACGCCAGACTCCGCATTCAACGATGCACCCTGGCACTGCCAGCGACATGCGCACTATCTCTATGTTATCTACATAGGTTTCACGGGGCACCATGGTGAGGTCAGCAAAACGATGGTAAATGCGGTAAAGCGACATCCGTTTAGCGTTTGACCAGAGTAGTCTAAATAATGAAAACATGTCTTCGTGATTCTTTAGCGGTATAAAAACAGTAGCGGTGCTTATGTGTGTGACTGGGCCAAAGTCGGCTTCCGAGCCACTATAATGTTGCTGAAGTAAAGTCGCTCATTTCGAGGCATGATCAGATTCAATACCAACGCAAGAGGGTTCACTATCGCGCACCAGACGATCTTGCCCATTCGATGCAGGCGCCCTTGACTCGGCAGAAGAGTCTGTACGGCATAAGTGAGCAGTAACTGCGCTACCGACAAGAACCATGTGCCTGTCCTTTCCATGCACTTCACTTCTAATCCGGAGGATTTCACTAGGTGTGTTAGAGCGAACGGGGTATAACGCGCGTAGTCATAGGGCTCTTCATGCAGCGGCCAGACGAACGGGCAGGTTATGAGAACAACCCCTCCTGGACGGAGAATGCGCCGGAACTCGGCCAGCAATTCTGCAGGATTAAAGACATGCTCCAGAACTTCGGTCATCAAGATGCTGTCCACACTTTCATCCTGTAACGGGATGGTGTCGCCGCTGTAAAGCAATGTCGAGTGAGTATGCTTTAGTGGGTGACCTGGAGCAGCAATCTCCAAGCCCAGGTATGTTTCAATTTGAAACAATGACCGGTATGGCGCCGTCCCACAACCAAAGTCCAGCATGGTGCCTCGCATCTCGCCTCGATGCTTGTAAATCGCATCTCCTAGGGCACGACGGATCAGGTATGAAGAGTTTACAAACATCCCAAGATGAGATGGGCAGAACTCCTCTTTTTTAAGCCATTGATAAAAGAATCCCATTATTTATTCAGTCATGCCACTCATGTCCATGGATTCAACTCGAAGTCATCGATTAAGTGCCCGCTGATAGACGTAACTCAACTGATCTAAAATCCGCTCAATCTTGAATTTCTTCTCCACGAGGGAAACACCAGCGAAGGCGATTCTGGCTCGCAAGTCTCTATCGGCAGCCATCAACGCCAGCGCGGAAGCCCAAGCTTCCATGGTATCATCCTCCACCACTTGCACGATATCAGTTACCTCAGCCTGTGGAAAGCCGCGAAAACGAGAACTCAATACGGGCAGGCCTGAGGCCATTGCTTCAAGCATGACATTACCAAATCCCTCCTGCTCTGTGGGAAAAGCAAAAAGGTCCGCCGCCCGATAGACTTCCTCCATGTCGCTCCGTTCACCCAGCCAGCGGACGCTTGGCTCTGCGGAATCTATGGCTGCAAAAAGGCGCTCCTGGTAGGCCGCTATTTCCGAACCCTCCTGACTAGAACTGATCGTGGGTCGTTTGGCGGATCCCGCGAGTAGCAGGATGGCATCTGGGAAGTGTTGGCTGAGTCTTCTCCACGCATCTACTACAAGATGCGGACGTTTTCGGGGGATTAAATTCCCGGCCAGCAAGCAAACAAAAGCACCTTGGGGTAATCGTAGGCGAGCACGCGCAGCCTGGCGTTCATCAGCATTGGCCGCTGGGCGAAATCTGCTCGTATCGACTCCATTGGGGATGACATGAAGTTTATTGTGTGGGACGCCAAACTGGCGATGCCAGTTTACCATAACCTCGGAACTGGTAATGATGGATGTACAGGGTTTCAAACTAAGCCATGTAGAGCAGTAAAGCTTCCAACGCTGGATGCCTGAGGTGCTTTCCAGTCCAGGTTCCACCATGGTGCAAACCTGCACTAGCCGACGGCCGGAACGCCTGATCTTCCACAGTGATGGAAGTAATCTTCGGTCGCTTTTAATGGTCTGCACCAAGCCTCTGCCTGGATTTGCGGAGATCCGCGCTGCGGCCCTTTGGTAAAGCACTAGATCTCTCAGCTTCGCATCCGAAGAAACTCCCATCCTTTGCACCGGTAGGAAACCATCAATGACTTCGTTCTCAACTAGATCGGCGGGATCACGCGCAGTGATAACATCGATATCAAAACCCACCTCATGCAAATGCGGCGCATAGCGTCGGAATCGCTCTGCCGCACCTGCGAGCACTGGATGAAAATGAGGGAAAAGCCAAGTAACCTTCATAGAGGCCGCACCTCACATTGCTTCGATCAAACGGGTTTGGAGGCTTCGATGACGAAGATGCTTAGCTTGTCAGCAGTCATCACCGATTCCGGCGGCAGGGGAATCAAAGGTTCAGGAGTCGAATTGAGCACATCCTGAAGCGCTTGGCGGGTGCTGGCCACGGAGAGAGTTTGCTTGCCAAGAACTCGACGGAGAAGGTTTTCAATTTTCACCACCAGGGAACGCTGAAGGGCTAAGTCCAACGCTTGAACATGGGCCGCAAGGACATGCGCCAAAGTTGAGGACTGATGGAGGACTTTCTCGATCGTGAGATGCCGGCTCATCAAACCGCGAAACTCGACCAACGTCATCTCATTCACATGGAAGGGGTTATCGTCTTTCTGCAACTGCCCCATCGAGTAGGCCAAACGATTCGGGGTGCTGGCGACCAGATGCCCTCCAGGTTTCAAGCATCGGGCAAATTCACCGACCACTTTATCGGCCGCGCGAATGTGCTCCAGAGTTTCGAAGGAAACGATCACATCAAAAGAAGAATCTTCAAAAGGCAGCGCTGTGCAGTCACCCTTCAGGAAACGAACCCCCTGAGTCTGGAAATGCTTCTGCGCGTAAGCTAAAGCTTCGTCATCAATATCCAAACCTGTCACGGATTCGGCACCGGATTCAGCAATGAAATGCGAGCCATAACCCACGCCGCAAGCAGCATCGAGAACCTTTTTGCCAGCATAAAGATGCTGAAAAGTTCGATATCGTTCTGAGTGGTCGGCGTAGCTTTCACGCCAAGCGTTGGTTTCTGGGACAATGCGTTCGACAGCCATATCAATTAGAAGGTAAGTCCTGCATAAGCCGCGCAAAGTGTGCGTGCATCTGTTTTTTCCAAGAATACAAATCTTGTACTACGCCAATCTCTGTTTCATGGAGATGCCTCGTCGATTTCAAGCCTCAAAAACCTCTTCCCCGCAGGCAGCATTGCCTGCTTGAGGCGGTAGGTCACCTGTTCCATCACGCCGTCAAGCATCGGAACTGGCGGCCCAACCTGTTCCACTTGAACTTGGGTTCTGTCCCAATTCAGCAAGTCATCTGAGACTGCCACCGTGTAAACAATGCCTGCACTAACAATATACCTCTCAAAAGTAAGGGAAAAGAAAGGGCCGCCACTTGCAGGATCTACAGAAACGACCACTGGAGCCTGGATTTGAACCTGCAATTCTACCTGCCCAACATCAAGACTCGACTCACCACCCACTCTCAGGTGATATAACTGGCCAGCCCGCGCCTCAAAGAATAAAATGCTTCGCCCCTGTGGGCCAGCGTCATGATTGCTATGAACTAGAGTCAGTGCAGAAACACTGCTGCCAGTAAAGACGTGTAAAACAGTGTCAAAAGTGCTCTCCAACGTATCGACCCGGACTATTCCTGAACTTGGAGCCTCCCAAGTCCACCAGGCAGTCTTGGCAGGATCAAGCGCCGTTCCAGCATCAGGCTCGCCGGTTTCAGCCCCAAATAACGCCGAAAGCTCAACACTGCCAGAGACAACAGCCGCAGAACCAAGAGCGATGGCGTTGATGAAATCATCATTGGTCACTACGCCTCCGCCGGTTAGATTGAGGTGGATGTTACCCTGCTCCCCAAAAAAACCATTGACGGCGATGTGATATGTTTGCCCCGGAACCGCGATAAATACCACCTCGCTCTGACCGAAGACACTGGAGGATTCATCGTTAACTGCCACTTCCGTGAGAGAATCAAGACCAGCACCAGTGTAAACAGCGAGCACTGTATCAAAGTTACTGCCAAAAGTATCGACAGTTACGGTGGATACACCGGAGGGTGCAGTCCATTTCCACCAGACAGAATTGCCGCCGATGTCCTCAAGACCGCTATCATCCATTGGAGGCTCCCCCGTTTCCAGTCCAGTCAAAGCCCCAAAGTTATTACCAAGGGAGGTGCCTGAAGTAAATATCCGCCGACTTGCAGCAAAAGCATCATTACTTGGTGCCGCTCCAGAAGGCTCGATGTTAAAGCTGACGTCTCCTTCGATATCTGATGAAGAAAAAAGATCCTCGAGAGATGAGATCGCAATGTGGAAGACTTCACCTGCTGAAGCATTGAAGATAAGCATGTTTGGCAATGCCGGATTGAACCAGGTAGTTCTGGCAATCCGAGTCAAAGAGGTCACGTTCGATCCTGAATACAATCCGATGTAAGGCTGGATCGCACTGCCTGAGGCATCAATGCGCCACCGACCTGATGAAGGTGCCGTCCATGTCCACCAGACGGTATTGCCCTGACTCAAGGGCTCCAGAGTTTCACCCGCCTCAGCACCAGCGTTTACCGTGGTTCCAGATTGGAGCTGGTTCGCGTTGGCAACAAAACGTCCATCAAAGCTATCGTTGGCCGGAACTGGGATCAGCTGACCAACCGTTAGATTGAAGGGGCCCGAGAATCCAAAGTCAGCATCTGCGGCGATCTCATAGGTCACACCAGCCGTAACCGAGGCTAAAATGTCGCACGTAACTCCTATGCTTTGGCGCTGAACTGGCACTGCCGTAAGTGCATTTAATGCCGTACCATTATAGAGCGCCAGAGTCGCCAAGAATGTCCCACCAGAACTGGTGAAGGTGACCCTCCCAGTTGCAGGAGCGGTCCAACTCCACCAAATAGAGCGCCCCCCCGTGGTGAGATTGCCATGGACCGGCTCACCCGACTGTCGGGTAGCCAAGTTCGTCGTAGCCGCCACCGTTTGAGGGCCAGCAGTTAAGACAGTTCTGTCAGCGAAATGGTCATTGGGTGGAGGGAAAAAGGGGCCGGCTATGGCTAGACTGATCTGTCCCGTACGGAAGTAGGCACCGTCCACGGCGATCTGATAGTTGACTCCTCCCGTTGCCTGAAAACTGACAAAACTCGTCGTATCAAAACCGTCTTTGTCATCATTGCGAACCACCAAAGTCAGACCACCGAAGGCACTGCCGGTGTAAACCGCGAGCAAGGTGTCGTAATTGCTGCCTGCAGTGCTCATGGTGTACAAACCTGAGGTTGGCGCTGTCCAACTCCACCATACCGAATTGCCTGCATCATCATCAGGCCCATGAAACGGCTCACCAATTTCCTTGGTGGACTCCACATTGGTTCCGGTGGTGCTGACCGGGCTGCCACTCAGGGCGATTCGATTTGCAAGGTTATCGTTGGCAGGTGCGGCATATCCAATTTGAGGAAGGAGGGGTAATGCGAGCAGTAGCGCGAAACCGTGTGCATTCCGTCTTGTCAGCCATGATGCACTCAAGCAAAAATTCATAGTTTCGGGTGACCTGTTGGTTGAGGTGGCTTCAGTTTTCGGAGGGTGCCACAGAAGGATTCAGCAGAACCATGCTCGAATCAAATTGGCCGTTTACCTTGGCCCACCAGTCTAGAGCCTCCGTCGTGTTAGCGAATGGCTCCTTTCTCAAGGCTTGCACATTGGGATATATTTCCTGCCAGACTCTCTGGCGAAAATCAGCATCTGGCGAATTCAAGCCCTCCATCATGATTGGCACGGCAGCCTTGGGGTTTTCCCGAGTAAGCTCGATAAGCGCACCATCCCGTGTGTCAGGA
>JBILPY010000213.1:0-6845 GCA_044373575.1 Prosthecobacter sp.
TCATTCCTTGATGACCTGCGCGCCTCCCTCCTGAAGAAAACGCACGCCACCGCCATCATGCAGGCTCCCGCCGCCACCGGCATCTCCGGCCTCGGCGGCATTGGGAAAACCCACTCCGCTGTCGAGTACGCCCACCGTCATCAGCCCGACTACACCGCCACGCTCTTCCTCAGCGGCGATTCACCAGATCGCCTCGCCTCCAGCTTCTCCGCCCTCTTCGATATTCTCCCACTCGGCGGCAAAGACGAAGTTGAGCGCGATCAATCCCAACGCGTCGCCGCCGTGATGAAATGGCTCGCCAGCCATGAAGGCTGGCTCCTCATCGTCGATAACGTCGATGACGAAAACGCAGCAGCCGCACTCAACGGTTACATGGGCCACCTCGGCAAAGGCCATGTCCTCATCACCTCCTGTCTGCAAAACTGGGCCGACAACATCGAGCCTCTCCCCATTACTTATCTCAGCCGCGATGCCTCCATCGAACTACTGCTCCAGCTCACCGACAAAAAGCGCCGCCGCACCGATGACGAGGCCGAGCAAGTCCGCCTCTTGGCCGAAAAGATGGACGGCCTGCCCCTCGCTCTCCATCAAGCCGCCGGTTACATCAACGAGCAGCGCCTCACCTTCCGCGACTACATCGCCATCTACGAGCACGAGGCCGCTGAATTGCTCGGCTGGTTCAAGAACCATGTCATCCATTACGAACGACTCGACAAAGACACCCCTAAACCCGTCCTCATCACCTGGAAGACCAGCTTCGATAAACTCGACCCCGACACCCGCTTCTGGCTCCTCGTCTTCGCCCACTTCGCGCCTGATCCCATCCCCGAGTTCCTGCTCGACTCCGCCGCCGACGCTGCGGACGAGGTCAAAACCCGCCACCGAGCCGCAAGACAAGCCCTCGCCCAGGCCGAAAATTACAGCCTCCTCACCCGCGACCGCGACCAGCCCCGCTTCAAGCTCCACCGCCTCGTCCAGCACATCCTCCGCCTCACCGCCCCGGAGAGCGACCGCACCGCCGCCCTGGCCATAGGCATCCAGCTCTTCGTGGAAAACGATCTCGGCGAGCCCACGGATGTCCGGACTTGGCCCCAGTGGACTTCCCTGCAAGCTCACGCTGTCTCACTCACAGCCCATGCCCCCGATGCACCAGCACCGGAGCGCTTGAGTTGGTTGTTGAATCAATTGGGGGTATTGCTCGACACCAAATCACTTCACGCCGAGGCCGAGCTGAATTATTACCGTGCCTTGATGCTAGATGAGGCTCATTACGGCCCTCATCATCCTGACGTTGCCATTGATCTCAACAACCTCGCCCAATTGTTTAATACCACAAAACAGCTTGCGAAGGCCGAGCCGCTTATACGACGCGCCTTGGTCATTGATGAAGCCTGCTATGGCCCGGATCATCCCAACGTTGCGCGTGACCTCAACAACCTCGCTGAATTGCTTCGGATTACCAATCGGCTGACGGAGGCTGAAACGCTGATACGGCGGGCCTTGGAGATTGATGAGGCTAGCTACAGCCCGGACCATCCTAACATTGCAATTCGCCTCAACAATCTTGCATTATTGCTTCAGTCCACAAATCGGCTAGCCGAAGCAGAAATATTAATGAGGCGTGCCTTGAGCATTGATGAAGTCGGCTATGACCCAAATCACCCAATGGTAGCTATTCGTCTCAGCAACCTTGCAGTATTACTTCAGGCCATGAATCAATTAACAGAGGCCGAACCGTTAATGCGGCGCGCCTTGGATATTAATGAGTCTAGTTATGGGCCGGATCATTTCCACGTCGCACGCGATCTAAACAATCTTGCAATGCTACTTCGGGAGACAAATCGGCCAATCGAAGCTGAAATGTTAATTCATCGAGCCTTAAAAATTAATGAAATCTGCTTCGGTCCAAAACATCCCACCGTTAGCTCTAGCCTCAATAACCTCGCTCAGTTACTCCATGATGCCAATCGGTTTGCAGAGGCCGAGCCAATGATGAGACGAGCCTTGGGCATCGATGAAGCAAACTATGGCCCAGACCATCCCGACGTTGCATGTCGCCTCAATAACCTTGCACAATTGCTACAGGCCTCTGGGCGGCCAACAGAAGCTGAGCCGCTGATAAAACGGGCCTTGGATATTGATGAGACTAGCTACGGCCGGGATCATCCTACGGTGGCCATCCGCCTCAACAACTTTGCTTCGTTGCTACAGGCCACGAATCGTCTGACAGAAGCCGAACCGTTAATGAGACGTGCCTTGTGCATCCTTGTAAGGAGCCAGGGATTAAAGCATCCAAATTCAAAAGGAGTAGGTGGGAACTACATTGAACTCCTTCAGGCCATGCAACTGCCAAAGGAGGAGATTGGGGCGCGGGTGCGGGGCGTGGTGCGCGAGGCGCAGGGATAGTCGTCATCGGCTTCCGCCGGTGATGGGGGGGCGGCGGCGGGGGGGATGGATGGGCCTTCGGGGCCGGTGTGGGCTGAAGCTCGGCATGACTTTGGCAGGCCGCCGCGCTCCTTGGCCCTGCGCGCTGACTCGGCCACCACTCATCCACAGAGAAAGCCAGTTGCTCACATTGTATTCACAACGGTTCGACGCCCTACTTTGCTGCCCATGGCCGAGTCTGCTACCAATCTCCTTCCTGCCGCCGCCGCTCCGGGCGAACTGCCTGCGCGCGATGCTGCCAAGCCGCCGCCGCAGGCCAATCCCTTTGGCCGGAAGAAGGGTGAACCCACCGCCGAGGAACTGCTGGCGAACATCAATCGTGCGCTGCCTTTCTCCGATGAAGCCGAGAAGGGTGTGCTCTCCAGCCTGCTCCAGGACCCGAACGAGCGTCTGGGCGAGAGCCGCATCACCCTGGCGGCGGCGGCTTTCTACCACGAGGCGAACCGCACGATCTACGAAAAGCTGCTCGAGTTTCACGACAAGAACCTGCCCATCGACCCGGTCATGGTTACGAATGTCTTGCGGGATCAAAACCTGCTCGACCGCGTGGGCGGACCGGCGGCAATCACAGAGTTGTTCACATTTGTTCCCAGCCCGGCGCACTACCAGCACTACAAGAAAATCGTCCTCGATAAGTTCATGCTGCGTCAGGTCATCCACGCCTGCTCGAAGAACATCCATGAGGCCTACGAGTTCGGCAAAGAGCAGATGGATGGCGATGTCGGCACGCTGATGGACGTCGCCGAGCAGCGCATGCTGGCCGTGCGCGAATCGAGCGGCAAGGAGGACAACATGAAGTCGCTGTCCTCCCACGTCGCGGAGGCCATCGACAGCATCCAGTACATGCTGGAGCATCCGGGTCAGCTTCGCGGACTTTCCACCGGCTACAGTGTTCTCGACAAGCTCAGCTCCGGTCTGCAAGGCTCGGAAATGTTCGTCATCGCCGCTCGTCCTTCGATGGGTAAGACCTCCCTCGCCATGAACCTCGTCGAGCACGTCTCCGTGGATTGCGGCCACGCCACGGCGGTCTTTAGCCTGGAAATGAGCGCGACGATGCTGGTGCGTCGTCTTCTCGTCTCCCGTGCCCAGCTTTCCATGCAGGATCTCTCCCGAGGTCTGCTTTCCCGTGCGCAGCAGGAGGCTCTGGCCAAGGCCACGCGCGAGCTGCAAAAGGCGCAGATTTTCATCGATGACACGCCCGGCCTCGACGTGATGGAGATGCGAGCGAAAGCCCGGCGTCTGAAGAAGCAGCACAACATCAAGCTGATCATGATCGACTACCTGCAGCTCGTGACCAGCAGCAGCAAGCGGGCGAAGGACAACCGTCAGATCGAAATCGCCGAAATTTCCGCCGGGATCAAAGGCATCGCTAAAGAACTCGACGTGCCGGTCATCGTGCTGGCCCAGCTGAACCGAGCCGTGGAAAGCCGCAAAGGCCAGCGCCCCGTGCTGTCTGACCTGCGTGAGTCCGGCTCCATCGAGCAGGATGCGGACATGGTGGGCCTGCTGACTCGTGAAGACTACGCCGGTGCCAAGATGGAAGTCGGTGACGAGGAGGCTGAGGCCAAGAAGAAGGGCCAGGCCGTGCTCATCCTCGCCAAAAACCGAAATGGCCCCACCGACGACGTGCCCCTGCGTTTCATCGACTACGCCATGCGCTTCGTGGAGCGTACGGGTGGGGAAGAAGAGCCGGACTCACCCTGATCTGGCATCCTCGCCCCAGCGGTGGAGCTCGCGAAAGCCTCCACACCGCTTGCCGGAGCGTAAGGGATGCGTTAAGCATCGCCTCCCCCCTCATGCGAATCCTCCACCTCACGCCCGGCACCGGCAGCTTCCACTGCGGCAGTTGTCTCCGGGACCACGCCCTGATCCGTGCCCTGCGCTCCCGCGGTCACGATGCGATCATGGCACCGCTCTACCTGCCCCTGGTGACGGACCGGGAGGTGAGCAATCCCGAAATTCCCGTGCAGGTCGGCGGCGTGTCGCTCTATCTTCAGGAAAAGATGCCCTGGCTGCGCTACGTGCCGCGCTTCCTGCTCAATTGGCTGAACAGTCCCGCTCTGCTGCGCTACGCGGGTGGTTTCATCAGCATGACGAGCCCCCACGATCTCGGCCGAATGACCCTCGGAGCCCTCGCCGGTGAGCAGGGGAACCAATGGCCCGAGTGGCGGCGTGCGCTGGACTGGATCAAGAACGAGGTGAAGCCCGATGTCATCTCCCTCTCCAACGGACTCCTGCTCGGCCTCTGCCCCGTGATCGAGCGTGATCTCGGCATCCCCGTCGTCGCTTCCTTGCAGGGCGAGGACTCCTTTCTCGATACGCTCGTCGAACCCTATCGCGAGCAATGCTGGGAGGCCATGCGCCAGAACGCGCAGCACGTCACCCGCTTCGTCGCCGCCAGCCATTACTACGCCGACAACATGCGTGCGCGCCTCGGAGTGCCTGCCGACAAGATGACCGTCGTCCACAACGGGCTCGAACTCACCGCCTTCGCTGCCGCCAAGCCGGATCAGAACTGGCCGACCATCGGCTACTTTGCCCGCATGATTCATGGCAAGGGCCTGACCACCCTCGTCGATGCCTACATCCTCCTGCATCAGCGCGGCAGCGTGCCCCGCCTGAAGCTCAAGATTGGCGGCTCCAAAACGGTTGGAGATGAGAAATACCTCGCCGGGCTGCGCGCCAAGCTCAAGGCGGCAGGCTGCGAAGGCCGCGTCGAGTGGCACCCGAACATCAACTTCAACGACAAGGTCAAATTCTTCCGTGACCTCACCGTCTTCTCCGTGCCTGCGACGTATGGCGAGGCCTTCGGCCTCTACATCCTCGAATCCATCGCCAGCGGTGTGCCCGTGGTGCAGCCGAGACATGCCGCCTTCCCCGAGCTGATCGAGATCACCCAGGGCGGTGTGCTTTGTGAGCCGGACGATGTGAAATCCCTGGCCGATGCTCTCGAAGCGACCCTCCAGGACAGCCTGTTCCGTGAGAAGCTCATCAATCAGGGCATGGCCCGCGTGCGCAGCGAGTTCAGCGCTGCAAAGATGGCCGAGGCCTTCGAGGCTGTGCTCATCGCGGCCAAACAGGACTGATAGAGGGGAAATCGGCATTCAACTCATGGACGAGAACTGTAAAAAGGCCGCTTGCAGCCCGGTTCATCGCCGCTGACTGACTGCGGACTTAACGAACGCATGGCCCGCAAAATCACCCGCGAAGACCTCGGCTGGAATGACCATTTCGCCGACGCCTTTGCTCCGTATGCGAAGCTCGGCCTTAAACCTGCGCGTCTGCTGCGGGATAACAAGATCAGTTACGGCTGCCTCGTCTTTGATGAAACGGACTTCGACGAACTGGACTGCATCCTCAGTGGCAAAGTGTATCACGATGCGGCAAACGACGCCGATCTGCCCGCCGTAGGCGACTGGGTGGCGCTGGATGTCACCGAAGGCGATGCCGTGATCCGTGCCCGGCTGCCACGGCAGACCTGCTTTTCCCGCAAAGCTCCCGGAACCAGCAGTGAGGAGCAGGTGCTCGTGGCGAATGTCGATGTGGTCATGGTCGTCACCGAACCCGGAGCCGACTACAGTCTGCGGAGGATGGAGCGTTACTTTGCCATCATCCAGCGCAGTGGAGCCCAGGCAGTGGTGGTGCTGAACAAGGCGGACCTCTTTACCAAAGTCGAATGCGCCAAGGCCGCCTCAGAGATTCGCGAACTGAATCCAGATGCCGCCGTCCACATCACTAGCGTGCTGGAAGGACAGGGGCTGAAAGTCCTCCGCAGCTACCTGAAAAAGGGTGTCACTGTCGCCCTCATCGGCTCCAGTGGTGTCGGCAAGTCGGCCATGATCAATGAGATCCTCGGCGACGAATGGCAGTGGGTGGCTGACGTGAACGAAGTCACCGGCAAAGGCCGCCACACCACCACCGCCCGCGAACTCATCGTCCTGCCGCGTGGCGGCATCCTCGTCGATAATCCCGGCATCAAAGAGGTGCAGATGTGGACGGATGAAGCCACTCTGCGCGAGTCATTCACCGACATCGAAGATCTCGCTGAGCAATGTCGCTACCACGACTGCAAGCACGGCAAGGACGCAGGCTGTGCCCTCCAAGTCGCCATCGCGGAGGACAAGCTTGATCCTGAGCGGCTGGAGGGTTTCCTCCGCCTGGAAGATGAGATCACCCAGCTCAAGAAGCGCCAGAAAAAGCGCCAGATGACCGTCGAGCGCATCCACAAGCGCGACCACAAGATCAAAGCCCGCAACCGCGAGGACCGACAGGACATCCAGCGTGATCTCAAGCCTCGGGCCTGATGCCGCTTCTACGCTGACCCGTCGAGTGCCAAGTGGGGGTGATGTCGGAGAATGCGGAGGTGTCATTCTCCGACCACTGCTTGACCAGTCCTCATC
>JBILPY010000214.1:0-6837 GCA_044373575.1 Prosthecobacter sp.
GGCGAGCCCGCTGGAGGTCGCTGAGTTTCCGATGGCACTCAGGACACCGAAGCGCTGACTGTTGTTGGTGGCGGCATTGCCGGTCAAACTCAGCACGGTTGCCCCTGAATAGCCGCTGATCATGTTCAGCGCACCCACCGTGCCGGTGCCATTATAAAAGATGTCTGAAACCGGTGCCCCGACGGCTGAAAAATCAAATACGTTCACTCCCCCGTTGGTGCTTGAACGGCCAAGGGTCGTCGCCCCCGTGAAAGTGCTGGCACCGGTGTAGGTCACCGTATTCGTGCTCAGAACACTCGTGCGCTGAAAGCCCCGCAAGGTTCCCGTTTCGCCGATGGCTGAACTGATCGTCGTGCGGACGGCGGCTGCGTTGCTATGGATCTGCGAGGTGGCGGTCATGGTGATGGCACCGCTGAGGATCTGATCGGTACTATCCAGACGAATCGCGCCATTGTTCTGGCCGGTGCCTGCCATTGTTATTGGCACGGCATAATTGCTTCCAGTGCCCGAGATCGCATAGGTGCTTCCAGACTCCACGATCACCCGATCCAGGCCGGAGTGAGAAGAGGCAGCGGCGACAAGGACAAAAATGCCTGCGGCATCCGAGAGGCTTTTTAGGGTCAGTGTGCCCCTCAGGTCCGGATTGCTCCCGCCAAAGCGAAGGTATTGGTACGCAGTGGTTCCACCTGTGGTCCGCTGGATGGTCAGGTTGTTTCCCGTAATGAGCGAGTTCAGATTAACGAACTGGTTTGTTGTGCTGCCGGTGCTTGTACGCT
The DNA here is from genome assembly GCA_044373575.1 of Prosthecobacter sp. Classification (GTDB taxonomy): domain Bacteria; phylum Verrucomicrobiota; class Verrucomicrobiia; order Verrucomicrobiales; family Verrucomicrobiaceae; genus Prosthecobacter. The sequence goes on from JBILPY010000214.1 coordinate 777, forward strand.
CTCCCATTTCAATGACCGCATCATTGGCAAAGGCCAGCGTTCCTCCATTGAAGGTGTGGGCAAAGGTGGGAGCCGCGACAAGCGGCACAAAACGCATCCCACCCAGATTGATGGTATCGCTCACAGTGATCGTTCCTCCCGCAGTTGCCGTGGCCAGACCAAACACCGCCGTTGTATTGGCATGGGTGATATTGTCCCAGGTCACGTTGTTCGTGCCATCAAACCAATTTGCCGTAGCGGTGTTCCAGGTTCCATTCCCAATCTGAATGCCGGAGGTGACGGTGTCGTTGTCCCAGGTCAGAGTTTGCGCGGTGGAGGTCGAGCAGAGGATCAAATGTGCTGCTACCAATCGAAAAACACGAGATGACCATGATCTGAAGCGCAGACTGGCGGTGAGCGCCGCACGCGCAGAGGTGACGAAGCACCACCGGCAATCGGAGGAGAAGATTTTCATAGGGGGGAGTTCTTCTCCTCAGCAGATGAGGGACCATCACCCCGGCCTGCATTGACCCCAAATGTCGCAAATCAGACGCTAATTGTGCATGCCGATAACCAGATGAATAATCACTAGGCATTCTTGCATCTCTGATTCCGATAGGTCAGTGGCGAGCACTGCTGATACTTCCTGAATTCGCGCTGAAAATGCGCGGGGGAAACAAACCCGCACTCGTAGGCGATCTGGCCGACGGTCAGGTCGGTTTCCGATAGCAGGCGCGTAGCGTGCGTGATGCGCAGCGCATTCACATGCTGGGGCACGGATCGTCCTGTAGTCTTCGTGAACAGGCGGCTGAAAGCACTCCTGCTCAGCCCAACCATCTGTGCCAATTCTTCGACATAGATCGACTCCCTGAGGTGCTGCTTGATGTATTCGCACGCCTTGCCGATGCGATCCTGCTGATCAGGACTGGATGGCCGGACACTGGAAACACAGATCTCCCGGGTCTCGTCCGAGCTGGCCAGAACCTCCAGCAGGTGCAGCAGCAGGATGATGCGCTTGATGCCATGCACGCGCAGCATACGCCTCATGATGCGCGCGACTTTGACCCGGGTGGTGCCGTTGATTTCCAGCCCCTGGCTGGCACGCTCAAACAGGCGTCTAACATGTTTCATGGACGATCGCTGCAGCCAGTCCTGTTGCCCGGGAAGCAGCTGCAAAAACTGCACCACGATTGCCTCCACGGGTGTGTGTGGCTGGCCTGGAACCGCCTGATTAAGAAAATCATGAGGAAGGTTAACCCCGAGGAAAACAATCTCCCCGGGATGAATGGGTGAGCGCTGGTCGCCCGCGATGCGCTCCGTGCCGCCTTTCAGTGCCAGCGTGATCTCGCACTCTGGATGGCAGTGCCATACGCAGCCAAGATCATTCCCACGCACGAGTTCGCAGACCACGAAGTCTTCAGACGCGCTTGGAGAAGGTTCTTCAAGAACCGGCTTGGTCATGGGGAGACAGGAAGAGACAGCACTCCCGTCAACAGGCATCCCAGAGGCAGTTTTCGGACTCCTTGCCTGGGATGGGACATCGAAAGGTGACGTCCATGCGAAATGATTCGCGTCTCAGGTTTGTCGGAACGGTTTTTGCCAGCGGAGATGTCTCAGCAAGTGTCGGGGGGGTAACACGGTGATACATAGGAACTCATATCTTCGCACCAAACGTGCCAATCCCGGTGCAGACGCTCCCCCTCGGGCATATCCATCACATTCACACTACTACACAGCTTCTTTTGCGATGTATGATCGTGCCACCGCTGCCTCTTGCACGAGATGACAGAACGGAGAATCTCTGGCTCATGCTGTAAAGAACAGGCGGGTAAAGAGTTCGTATGGATCGGCGGCCTTGGTTGGGTCATCACCAGTTCACCCACATGCGACGTATTGGGCAACTAATATGAAACCGGGGCTGCTTTCGAAAAAAGCTATTAACAACCGCATCGAGTACAAGGTAATGGTGAAGATCACCGCGAGCGCGCTGGAGATGCTGGAGAATGTGAGTGAGCCTCTTCATGCCCGCCGCAGCGGTTGGGAGAAGATCATATCCACGATGGGGATCGGTGTGCGAAGCGCGGGGTCGGTGCTGGCAAAGGCTGGACCGCGCAGGGCTTTTTGATCGTGGAGGAGCGAGATGTCGTGGACGTTCATGCCGCGCAGTTTCTCGGTGGTGAGGGGTTCGCCAAGAAGATGCGTTTTGGGATAGGCAAAGGCCTCAATGCGTACGAATTGAGCCACGAGTTGGCCGCTGGCGTCACGTTTCAGCGGGAACTCGGCCTTCGTGTCATCCACGATGCTGACGATGCCTTGATCGGTGACGAAGCGAATCTGCACCTTGGGCCGTTTGACGGGATCATTGCCAGAGACAGATACCTGGAGTTTGTCATCTTGTACGACAATGCGGCTGAAGCGGAAGTCGCTGCGATCATACGGCGTGATGACTTCAGCGTTCTCACTCGCTGCGAGCGAAGCGACGGAGCCGAAGAAGGCTCCTTGGCGATACGCACGCAACGCGACGGCCTCGCGCTCGGCTGGAGGTAGCGCGGAGAGCTTTGGCACGAGCAGCACGTTACGTCCGCGACCGAAGGTGTTGTGATCTTTGACGAAAAAGCCCCAACAGCGGCGGCCAGTGCGTAGGATGTCATCCCAGAGCTGGTAGAAGTGAATGTTCGGCTCGCCGCTGTGATCGTAGAAGCCGCGACTGGAGCCAAAACCGGAGGTGAGCTGGTTCCACACCTCGATGCCGAGCACGCGCGGATCGAAGTCGAGCATCGGCGCATAGTCCGCCAGCTTGCCGGTGGGATGATTCAACGTGAGGCCGCCACCATCGCCATGCAGCAAGCCGCCACTGCGTTTGCCCTCGATCATCTCGCCATCGAGCGCAGCGCGGAAGACGTCACGCCACGGGCGATTGGTCCCTTGCATCAAACGATATTGCGTGACGCTGAGTGCGGACGTGTCGAAAACGAGTTTGGTTTCGACGCTCGCTGCGGTGGCGCGCAGGTAGAGCGTGTGATTGCCTGGCGGCAGTTCACGATCTCGGATCGGGCCTTTGTCGCTGAATCCTTCGCGGAAACCGCACTCATTGGCACCTTCGACCGTCAGTCGGGCGGTGGGTTTTCCCTCGGATTCGGAGAGCCGCACATCCAGCCGATAGACACCGAGCCACGGCCGTTCGGTGTTAAAGACTTCGAGCTTTTCGAAGCGATGTACGATGGGCGAGATCGCGCATTCCTTGGCGCTGACACTGCTGCCGTAACCGGTGGCCAGCAGGCTGCCGAGCGCGTTGAAATGCAGCCCGGCATCGGTAAACGAATGATGCTCCGCGTTTGGCGAGGCGATTACGTCGGGATGTTTGGCCAGATAGTCGGCGGGCAGCGGGTAAGTGGGAGCCGATGGGTAGTAGTTGCTGAAGGCGAGATGCCGGTAGCCCATTTCCAAAAAGCCATCTCGCGAAGCATCGGTCTGCCCCTCGTGCTGATGGGACATCGAATGCAGGCACTCCCAGGTGTCCCAGTCCACCTCGGCATACGGATTCGCAAGATTACGTCCGCCCGACGTGCACCACGATGATGTGGCAGGCAGGCCGGCGAGGGTGACGAGCAGGTTTCTTCGTTTCATCCATGGCAGTCGGCGACTTGATGCTCATCCTTTCAGCCGATGATGGAGCCGAAGTTATCGTCAATGCCAGCAAGGCATTCTCTTGCGTCGCCGTATCGCTCTCATGCGCTTCCTCCTGCTCTTATCGTGTCTTGCTGTTCATGGCTCCATCCTCGCCGCCGACCTCCCCAAGCTCGACTTTGGCACCGTGCGTGAGGAGCACATCATGATTCCGATGCGCGATGGCAAGCGTTTGTCCGCCTATGTGTTCTTTCCCGCAGGCAATCAGAAGCGGCCCGCGATTTTCGAGCAACGCTATGCGGACATCTCCAGCGCTGGATCACGCAAGGCGGCGGCCAAATTCGCTGAAGGCGGCTTCGTCATCGCGTTGGTGAACTACCGGGGCACGCATCTGAGCGAGGGCGTTTATCGCGGCTACCGCGGTCTGCAATGGGGCGAGTTGCGCGATGGCTATGACGTGTGCGAGTGGCTCGCCGCGCAGCCCTGGTGTACGGGCAAGATCGGCACCTATGGTGGTTCGCAGGCAGGCTATGCGCAGAACTATCTTGCCGTGACCAAGCCGCCGCATCTCGTCGCGCAATACATGACGGACACCGGCTTGAGCTTGTATCACGAAGGCTACCGCATCGGCGGTGCGACGAAGCCGCAGCGCTTTATCAAAGGCGGCGCGGTGGCACGCGACATCAAGGACAATGAAGCGATGCTACGCGAGTGGGACCAGCACCCGGATTATGATGACTTTTGGAAGGACGAAGACGCCTCACTGCATTTCGACAAGATGAACTACCCCTGCTTCACCATTGGCAGTTGGTTTGATTTCATGTGCCAGGGCAGCGTGGCGAGCTTCATCGGGCGCAACGAGAAAGGCGGCCCCAATTCACGCGGTCAGCAGCAGCTCATCATCGGACCCTGGCTGCATGGTGGTTATCCGAAGTCGAACAAGATCGGCGAACTTGTGTTCCCGGAGAATGCCTTCTTCGACGTGTATGCGCACATGACGAAGTGGTTCAATCACTACCTCAAAGGCGAGAACAACGGCATCGAGAAAGACACGCCCGTGAAATACTACGTCATGGGCGCGTGCGGTGAAGCCGGTGCTCCAGGCAACATCTGGCGCGAGGCCAAAGACTTCCCACCTGCGAGCACCGCAGCGGATTGGTTCCTGCAACCCGATGGCAAACTGGCTCCCAAGAAGCCCTCCGCGCCGAGCGCCAGCACCTCGTATGCGAGTGATCCTGCACACCCCATGATCCTCAACGCTGTTGGTTTCCCAGGAGCGAAGGATGCGCGCATGTTTGAAGAGCAGTCCGAGGTGCGCACCTGGACCAGCGATGTGCTCACCGAGCCGCTCGAAGTCACCGGACGCATCAAGGCTGAGGTCTTCGTATCCTCGACCGCGAAGGACACCGACTTCGTCCTGCGTGTGACAGATGTGTATCCCGATGGCCGGTCCATCCTGCTGGTCGATTACCCACTGCGTGCTCGTTATCACGAAGGCTTTGATCATCAGAAGCTGCTCGTGCCCGGTCAGGTGACAAAACTCGCCTGGGACATCGGCTGGGTGAGCATCATCTTTAACAAGGGGCACCAAGTGCGCATCACCATCGCCAGCACCGGCGCGCCGTATTTTGAGCCCAACACGCAGACCGGCGGCCCGATCACGCACTTCGTCACCGAGCCCGGTATCGCCGCGATCAACACCATCTGGCATGATGCTAAACATGCCTCGCGAGTGATCCTGCCGACGATGAAGTAATCAGCGGTTCGTGCTACTCGGAAGCCCCTTCGGATCATAGTTCGCGCCCTTCGACACCTGGATCAGCGTCATGCGCACCTTTGTGGGGAAGAACTTCTCGGGATCGGGCCGCTTGTGGGCGTGCAGGTTTTTGTCGTCTTTGAGCACGAGGTGCATCTCCTTGATGCCCTGACTCCAGATGACGTCGTTGTTCTGCCAGAAGGTGGTCATCGAGAGGTCTTTCTCGATCACGCCCGTCTTCGAGTAGGCACCGGTGCCAATGCAGCCGTAGCCGTGGTTTTGGCCCTTGTAAGGGATGTAGCACACGCTCCAGGACGTGGACTGATCGCCCGCCGGCTTTTCGAGCACCTCCAGCCGCAGATGCACCGTGCCGTTGCGATAATCGACCGGCGTCGTCCAGTCGTTCGGGCGCTCCGCGTTGAGGCGGTCGTCTTTGAGGTAGTAGTGCGACTGGCTGGGCTTTGAGTTCAGCGCGTCTTCCTGAGTGAACGTAAAAGTGACGTCGAAGAGCACGAATTGCTCGGCGTGGGCGAAAGACACGAACAATAGAAGAAACGAAAGCAGGGCGGTGTGGAAGTAGGCTGGCATGGCTTGAGGGATCGGATCACATGGAACGCATATTTTGGCCTTCGACATCAAACATATGCGTGCCGGGGCTTGGTTGTGGCCGCTCAAAAAAGCACAATGGATAGCTTCTGC
>JBILPY010000215.1:0-6812 GCA_044373575.1 Prosthecobacter sp.
CGGGCCTGTTCGACGAAACAAGTCGTCAGCGGGGAGAGGGATAAGAATGTTCCAATCCTACGGCGGCGTGAGATGATGCTTCATGGCCACGACGAAAGCGGCAGGATCATCCGGCGATATCACGATGCGGCGCGTGATGAAGTGTAGCACGACGGTCCGCCTCAGGTCGGTGACATAAGCGTGATAGTGACCGAGCTGCTTGTTCCAATACCAGCCGGTGAAGGAATACAGCCCGCCATTCCCGAAGGTGCGCAGGCTTTTCATCATCAGGCCTGGATTCGACTCCACGGACTGAAGCATAGCCAGCGGCACCTTCGTGTCCCAAAACGGGCGATGAATCAGAAGCGCGTCAGCAGTGATCGTGTAGCCACGAACGATGAACAGGGCCGACCCGCCTAGCAGGCCGATGGGTAGCACGATGCCGCTTACGATCGTATGGCTGACAGGATGTTCGTGAAGGTAAAAGGGCGCGGAGATAGCGATGCTCAGAATGAGCATGGTCACGAGCACAGAAGCCCATGTCAGCATTCGCCCCCAGGGAGCTTTATAATGTGTTTTCATGAGCGTGCTTATTTGGTGATGAACTCCAGCCGCTGGCACTGGGGACAGCGCCAAGCACTGACTTTGCGGGCTTCGCGGCGCACGCCGAAGATCCAGGCATTGAGCTGGCGGAGGATCGTTTGATCCATCGGCGTGGGGCTGACCCACACGTTGTTTTGCAGGAGGCAGCCGCGTGTCATCGGTGTGCCGCACTCGCGGCAGGACAGGCAGGCAGGAGGTTCCGTCAGGCTCCGAATGCGGGAGCCGCGGATCGCGGTCGGTGTCATGGGTATATGGTCTCTTATCAACCTTTGCCTGACGGTCTCCCGTCCAGCAAAGGCAGGTGTGTCTGGGGAGACCATGGACCCGATGCACACGCACCGGGCAGAGGATCGCCCTCCCAAAAAGGCCTGCGAGGTTAGCTGTCGGGCTAGGTCTTGGAAGTGACCCCTCAGACGGTTACCCGCCCTCGTGCGCCCCATCCTAGAGTCTCTTGCGATTCCCCAGGAAGGTGGTTCCCCCGTGCCAGCGCTCAGGAAGGAGCACCGACTTCGGCTGCGGCGCTATCTATGTGCAGCTAACCAACGTTGTCAATCCTCATGATGATGTTCACCGGTGCAGCACTCAGACATCACGGTGTGTCGGTGTCGGCTTGCCGGGACGGAAATGCTCCTCGTGCTCCAACGTCGCGATGAGGCTGGCAAACTTCGGCGTGGTGGCTGCTAGCGAGTCATGCACAGCCTGCATGAGGCTCGCGGGATCACCTTCTGCGCGGAGATTGATGATGAGTTGGCCGCCTTCGCTCGGCTCGTCAAGCTCCATGCCGAGTTCAGGCGTGCTGTCACTGCGCACGAGGTTGATGCTCGCCAGCTCACCCGCGATGCCGTCATCGGGGCTGTAGGTCATTTTGAAATGCGCGATCTCGGCGCTCATCGCCCGCAGCCGCTGCTGCACCTCAGCAGCGAGGGCTTTAAGGAAATCATTGGCTTCAAATTCATCTGCGGCGGCAAGACTCACCGTCGCATTCAGCCAACCGAGCAGCGCTTCCCCTTCGGCATAGACTTCGTAATCGACGAGCATGGCATTCTTCTTCGTCTGCTCATCCGCCATGAGCTGCGTGAAGAGATCGACGAGCCCTTCACCTGAGCGTGGAGCCGCACAAACGATCTTGGAATCGGGGAACTCACGAGTCAGTGCGGTCACGAGTTCTTCGCGCTCTGCATCGGCGATGAGATCACTTTTGCTGATGACGACAATGTCCGCCTCTTCGAGCTGCTTCTTGAAAATGTACACGACCTTGTTGGAGAAGCTGCCGCCTGGATCCAGCCCGAAGACACGACGCGCGCGCACCGGATCGACGAGCACCGCCAGCGGCGCGATGGTGAAGGCATCTCCATACATTCGGCGGAGAGGATACGTCACGGTGGCGACAAGATCCGTGCAACTGCCCACAGGCTCCGCGATGAAGACATCCGGTCTTTCACCCTCAGCGAGCCTGCCCGCAGCATCCACCAGTGAGCCAAAGCGACAGCAAAAGCACCCGCCCGCGATCTCCTCCGTGGCAAAGCCCTGTCCGCGCAGCAGCTTCGTATCCACGAGACTGCCCGCCTGATCATTGGTGATGAGCCCGACCTTCAAACCTTGATCGCTGAGGTAATGAGCGAGCTTGCCGACGGTCGTAGTTTTACCAGCGCCGAGGAAGCCGCCGATCATAATGTAACGTGCTTTGGGGGAGGACATGGGGGAAACGTTTGTGGCGTGGGTTGCGAGAAGGTGCAAGCCTGGGCGGGCTATCACCAGACGAACAAATCTCTTAGATTGTTGCGGCGACCTCAAAACCGCCCTCCTACCAGCACCTCCATTACGTCGTCCATGTTGATCCATCGACGAGCGCGGTGACGTTTTGGAGAGGCTGCTACGGGCACCGCAATAGAACCAAAACTTCATTGCAGGAACGCATCCCGCAGCCTTCCAAACACAAAACAGAGCCGACACGTCTTGCGTATCGGCTCTGTCAGGGAACATTCGGAGGCTCGTATCAGCTAAACGAGTCCGCGAAGATATTATCAGCCCAGTGGAACATCTGCTGCATGCCGTCTGAGGTGGGCTTGGGTGCCTCGGCGAAGGAAGGTTCAACGCGTTTCATGGCCTTCGTTGCCGGATCATACTGGAAGGAGGCTGTAAGCCATGCCGCTGTGCTGGAGGTGATGGGGCTAAAGCACGCTGAGCTGGTGACCGGCATGGGATCGGGTGTCTCGCCATTGAAGGCGCGGATGATGGCATCCGCGCAGACCTTGGCCTGCGAGTTTGCCATGTGGCCTGACTTTGGCTGACCGGTGGCCTGCGAATCACCGAGGATGTGGATATCCGGATGCACGGTGGAGGCGTAGTTGAGCGGATTCACCACGGACCAGCGGCCGGTGGGATCATTCGCGAGGCCGGCGTTCGTGACGATCTGGCCCGCACGCTGGTTCGGGATGACGTTGAGCACCGCGCCTTTGAAGGTACCCTGTGAGGTGACGATGCTCTTCGCGGAGGAATCCACGCTGGTGACGGCAGCGTTTGGCACATAGGTGAGCACACCCTTGTAGGTGTTGTTGAAGGCGTTGCCAAAATTCACCGGCTCGGCTGTGATGGAGGCATTTGCGTCGAGCACGATAATCTTCGCCCCGCTCTTTTTGCGCTTCAGGTAATCGGCCACGGAGCAGGCACGCTCGTAGGGGCCGGGCGGGCATCGGTAGGGCGCTTTCGGGATGGTCATGACAAAGGTCTGCCCCTTCGTCATCGCGGAGAGTTGGTTCTTCAGCAGCAGCGTCTGTGGCCCGGCCTTCCACGCGTGCGGCGTGAGCTGGTCGTTGTAATTGCCCGCCGGGTTCATGAACTCGATGCCTGGAGCTAGTACGAGTTTGTCATACGAGTAGGCGTAGTAATCGGAGCCGATCTGCACGGTCACCTCCTTGGCCACGGGATCAACGGCGAGAGCCTCGCCCTGCGCAAAGTTCACCCCGCGCTTCGTTTGCAGGTTCGTGTAACCGAGCTGGATGCGGCTCATCGGCAATGCTCCGGTGACGACCAGATTGGAGAGGATGCAGGCGTAGTGGCTGGAGCTGCGGTCGATGAGGGTCACGTTGATGTTGCCGCCCCACATTTTGAGATACTTGGCCACGGTGGCACCGCCAAATCCGCCGCCAATAACAACCACATGAGGGGCCACGGTGGCGGCGCTGACGGCCTTGGGCAGTGCCCACGATGCCGAGGCGAGCCCGGCCATTTTGAGAAAGTTGCGACGATCTGAGTTCATAAGAGTCTGGAAAGGTGAAGAGTGGAGGATGAAGCGGGGATCAGGGAGCCGTGGGCGGCGTCTTCGGCAGTGCGGCGAGATAGTTCGCGATCTGGCGGAGCTGATCGGGGGTGAATGCACGGGCCTGGAGGTCCATGATGTTCTCCGCGCGGCGCTGGCTCATCTCGAGCAGCGTCTTGTACATGTCCGAGGCGCTTTTGCCGGTAATCGACTCAAAGCCGGAGACGGCTTGGCCGTTCGTGCCGTGGCACTGGTAGCACATCGAAGAGAGGAGCTGCCCCTGCGGCGGCGCGGCAGGAAGCGTGGTGGCGGCGAGAGCCGCGCCGACGGCGATGGCCGGACGCAGCGTGGATCGGAGGGCGTATATTGAGGTCTCGGTATTCATAAGCGGAGGTGGAATGAGTATCTCTAGGTCAACCGAATTTTAGCCGCATCATCCCGCTTTAGTCACATTAAAGATTGGCAACATAGTAACCGTATGGTTACCGATTTTTGCTTTCAAATCATGACGCAGTCGAGGAAGTCGGCGACGAAGTCGTTCGTCGGGTTCTCGCGGAGTTGGGCAGGCGAGCCAACTTGCTGCACATCGCCCTCGTTGAGGATGACGACGCGGTCAGCGAGTTCGAAGGCTTCGTCTTGATCGTGGGTAACGAAGAGCGTGGTCACTCGGGTCTCGTCGTGGAACTGGCGGAGCCACTTGCGCAGCGTTTTGCGCACCTTGGCATCGAGGGCGCCGAAGGGTTCGTCGAGCAGCAGGACCTGTGGACCGACGGCGAGGGCGCGGGCGAGCGCGACTCGTTGTCTCTGGCCGCCGCTAAGCTGCGTGGGGTATCGATGACCGTAACCTTCGAGGGCGATGCGGCGGAGAAGTTCGGTGACGCTGCGGTCGATGTCTTCAGGTGATGGGCGATCAGGGCGCTTCATGACTCGGAGGCCAAAGGCGATATTCTCGGCGACGGTCATGTGATTGAAGAGCGCGTAGTTTTGAAACACGAAACCAGCTTTGCGCTCGTAGGCTGTTCGGTTGGTCACGTCGCTGCCGTGAAACTCGATGCTTCCTGCGCCTTCGTCGGCAAATTCGAGTCCAGCGATGATGCGCAGCAGTGTGGTCTTGCCGCTGCCGCTGGGGCCGAGCAGGGCGACGAGTTCGCCGGTTTTGACTTCGAGATCGACGTTTTTCAGTGCTTGAAAGCTGCCGAAGGATTTGGAGATGTGGTGGATGTGGATGCTCATGCTGCTCCTCGTTTGGTGGTCGTGAGAGTTTTCAAAATCAGGGTTACCAGCGCGAGCAGTGCGAGCACGGACGCGACGGCGAAGGCGGGGACAAACTGGTATTCGTTGTACAAAACTTCGATGTGCAGAGGGACGGTGTTGGTCTTGTTGCGGATGTGGCCGCTGACGACGGACACCGCGCCGAACTCGCCCATGCTGCGGGCATTGCACAGGATGATGCCGTAGAGCAGGCCCCATTTGATCTTCGGCAATGTGACGCGCCAGAACATCTGCCAGCCGTTCGCGCCGAGCGTCATCGCGGCCTCTTCCTCGGCCTGGCCCTGCGCCTCCATCTGCGGAGCGAGCACTCGCGCGACGAAAGTGAAGGTGACGAAGATGGTGCTCAGCACGATGCCCGGTAGCGCGAAGATGATCTTGATGTCGTGCGCCTTCAGCGTCGGCCCAAACAAGCCCTGCGCGCCAAACAGCAGCACATAAACCATGCCCGCGATCACTGGCGAAACCCACAGCGGCAGCTCGATGAGCGCGGTGAGGAAGCGTTTACCACGAAACTGAAAGCGCGAAACGCACCAAGCTGCTGCGAGACCAAAAATTGTGTTCAACGGCACCGTGATGGCGGCGACTTGCAACGTGAGCCAGACCGCATGTGTCGTGGCACGATCATCAAAGGCTTCGATGTAACCCTCCCAGCCTTTGCGGAAGGCTTCCTGGAATATAACGACGAGCGGCAACACGAACATCAGCGCCATGAACGCGACCGCGATGCCGATGATGAGCCAGCGCGACCACGGAGCTTCGGAGGTGGCTTTGCGCGGTGTGGAATGGTATTGATGAAGGATGATGGCGGCCATGAAAGAATAAGATCAGTGTCCAGTGCGTGTGCGGCTCCAGTTAGTGAGGAAGTTTGAGATGAGCAGAATGGCGAAGCTCGCGGCGAGCATGACGACGCCAATCGTCGCTGCGCCCGCGTAGTCATATTCTTCGAGGCGCATGGTGATGAGCAGTGGGGCGATCTCGGTTTTGAAGGGCAGATTGCCGGAGATGAAAACAACGCTGCCGTATTCGCCAACGGCTCGACCAAAGGCGAGGGTCATGCCGGCGAGTGTGGAGGGCAGCAGCGCTGGAAACACGACGCGGGTGAGCGTTTGCCAGCGATTCGCACCGAGACAGGCAGCGGCTTCTTCGACATCCATTGAGAGATCGGCGATCACGGGCTGCAAGGTGCGCACGACGAACGGAAAGCCGACGAACGTGAGCGCGATGGTGATGCCGAGCGGCGCATACGCGGCCTTGATGTCGTACTGGGCCAAGAACGAGCCGATCCAGCCATTCGGCGCATACAGCGTGACGAGCGCGATGCCCGCAACGGCCGTGGGCAGTGCAAACGGCAGATCGACCATGGCATCGAGCAGTCTGCGGCCAGGAAACGAGTAGCGTTCCAGCGCCCACGCGGTGAGCAGGCCGAAGATGCCATTCACAAGCGCAGCGACGAAGGCCGTGCCGAAGCTAAGTTTCAGCGACGAGATGACGCGGGCATGAGTCAGCGTCTCCGCCATGTGTTCCCAGCCACCGCTGGTGGCCTTCCACACGAGCATGGAGAGCGGAAAGAGCACAAGGAGGCTCAAATAACTGATCGTGACGCCGAGCGAGAGCTTGAAGCCCGGCAGCACATGACGTGGTCGTGCCATGAGATTGCGGCGGAGATTACAGGTTCGCGGCGTAGGCCTGGAGTTCGCGG
>JBILPY010000216.1:0-6808 GCA_044373575.1 Prosthecobacter sp.
TTTCAAACCAGATGGCAGCAGTATGACCGGGCTGTTTCTCGTGATCTACCTCATCGTCGTCACGAAGTTCAGCGACATGGGCGCGTATGCAGTGGGCGTGCTCTTCGGGAAGCACAAAATGATCCCGCACATCAGCCCCGCGAAGTCCTGGGAAGGTCTCGTCGGAGCCTTCCTCGGTTCTTTTGGCGCAGCGGCCATTGTGATCTGGCTGGCTGGGCCAAAGCTCGCACCGTTGAACTGGATGCACGGCCTACTGCTCGCGCCTGTTCTTTGCGCCACCGCTGTGTCGGGAGATCTCGCGGAGTCCGTACTGAAGCGCTGCGTCGCCATCAAGGACAGCGGGCACAAGTTCCCCGGCATCGGCGGCATCCTCGATCTCACCGACAGCCTGCTTTTCACCGCACCCGTGTTTTATTTTTATCTGGAGATCATCACGGCCTGAGGCATGGAGCAAAGCATGATCAAGCGGCGAAAAGTTCTCCTCCTCGGCTCCACGGGCTCCATCGGCACCAGCGCGCTGAAGGTGGCGCAGGACATCCCCGAGCGGATGGAGATCGTCGGGCTGGCCGCACAGCGCAGTGTCGAGGCGCTCGTCGCTCAGGTGCGTGAGACGGGCGTGAAGCAGGTGGCTCTCACTGACGAAGCCGCTGCGGCAAAGGCTCGCGCGCTTCTGCCATCGGACGTCACTTTGCACGTCGGGGCCAGCGGCCTCGTCGATCTCGTCCGCGCGAGTGATGCCGACATGGTGCTCGTCGCCATCGTCGGCGTGGCGGGGCTCGCGCCTGCGCTTGCTGCCATTGAGGAAGGCAAGCACCTCGCCGTGGCGAGCAAAGAGATCCTCGTCATGGCGGGCGAAGCCGTGACCGAAGCCGCGCGCCGCAAAGGCGTGGACATCCTGCCCGTGGACAGCGAGCACAACGCCATCTTCCAGTGCCTGGAAGGCCATCGCGACAATGCCGTGCGTCGCATCCTGCTCACGGCCAGCGGCGGCCCCTTCCGCCAGCTTCCTGCCGATCAACTTTCGCAGGTCACGCTCACTCAGGCATTAAAACATCCGACTTGGACCATGGGCCGGAAGATCACCATCGACTCGGCCACGCTCTTCAACAAAGGCTTGGAGATGATCGAGGCGCGCTGGCTCTTCGATGTGCCGATGAGCCGCATCGAAGTCGTCGTGCATCCGCAGAGCATCGTGCACAGCATGGTCGAGTTTGAGGATCACAGCGTCATCGCCCAGCTCAGCCATAGCGACATGTGCTTCCCAATCCAATATGCCGTCACTTGGCCGGATCGTGTGCCGAACAATCTCCGCCCGCTCGACTTCGCCAAGCTCGCGTCGCTGACCTTCGAGGCACCGCGCACGCAGGACTTCCCTGCCCTGGATCTCGCCCGTCAGGCCGGTGAGGTCGGCGGCACCTTGCCCGCTGTTTTAAATGCGGCGAACGAGGTGGCTGTGGAGGCTTTCTTGAATGAGCGCACCAGCTTCCCCGCCATCTGGCAAACCGTCGCCCGAGTGATGGAGAAGCATTCGGTCATCCAGCATCCCAATCTGGAAACATTGATCGACGCGGATGATTGGGCGCGGCGTGAGGCGGCGGCTCGCTGATCACCCTCAAAGCTTCGCCGCTTCAATCACGCGGGCGGCGAGGGTGCTGAGGCAGTTCTCCAGCGGCATGAGATCCGTGCGCAGTTCGATATCCGGGTGCTCAGGCAATTCATAAGGAGAGGCGATGCCCGTGAACTGTGGGATCTGCCCCGCGCGTGCTTTGCGGTAAAGACCGCGTGGGTCGCGTTGTTCGCAGACCTCGATGGGCGCATTGACGAAGACTTCCAGAAAGGTGATCCCGGCTTTCTCGCAGCTCTGGCGGGCTTCCTGCCGCTGAGTGACAAAGGGGGAGATGAGTGAGCAGATGGCTATCATGCCCGCCTCGGCCAACAGCTTCGCGGCTTCGCCCGTGCGGCGGATATTTTCGATGCGGTCTTCCTCGGAGAAGCTCAGCCCTTTGCACAGCCCCTGGCGGAGATTGTCGCCATCCAGGATGTGGGAGTGGCGGCCCAGTTCACAGAGCGCATTGTCCAGAGCCACAGCGAGGGTGGACTTGCCCGAGCCCGAGAGACCCGTCAGCCAGACCACGACGCCCGACTGTCCCAGCCGACGCCAGCGGTCCTCGCGCGGAACTCGGGAAAGCGTCCAGGTTAGGTTCGACGTAGGGAGCGGCTCGGGAGGATTCATGAATGAGGCGATAAGGGCGGGGCAGGACGAGTCGCGCATCCAAGCTCGGGAATGAGTGAAGACAACCAAGTTTCCTGCGCGAGCAGCATTCGCATAGAAAATGCAGGAATGCATTGCCAGGAAGAAAGGGGACCCGCTAGAACCTTCGTCTTTCCCGACCACCATGAGTTTCCTCTCCCGCGAAGCCACCATCGCCAAGCCTGGGTTCAGCCGCTGGCTTGTCCCC
Source organism: Prosthecobacter sp. (assembly GCA_044373575.1). GTDB lineage: Bacteria > Verrucomicrobiota > Verrucomicrobiia > Verrucomicrobiales > Verrucomicrobiaceae > Prosthecobacter. Next base: position 2,460 of record JBILPY010000216.1, read on the forward strand.
CCCGCCGCCATCGCCGTGCACATGTGCATCGGGCAGGTCTATGGATTCAGCGTCTTTAAAAAGCCGCTCGCCAAGGTGCTCGGCATCACCGCCTCGACTCCGGCAGACTGGACCGAGGCCGATGTCGGCGTGGCCTACTCCATCGCGCTGGCCCTGCTCGGCATTTCAGCCGCCGTGTTTGGGAAGTGGGTGGAACGTAGCGGCCCGCGCAAGACCATGCTCGCCAGCCTGATCTGCTTCTGCACCGGGCTCGTGCTCGCTTCCCTCTCGGTGAAATACCATCAGCTCTGGCTGCTCTATGCCGGTTATGGATTGATTGGCGGCATCGGCCTCGGGCTGGGTTACATCGCCCCCGTGTCCACTTTGATGAAGTGGTTCCCCGACCGCCCCGGCATGGCCACCGGGATGGCTATCATGGGTTTCGGCGGCGGCGCCCTGATCGGCGGGCCTCTGGCCGAGGAACTCATGAAGCGCTTTGCCTCCGTCACCTCCGTCGGCGCAAGTGAGGCCATGCTCATCATGGCCGGACTGTATGCCATCTCCATGCTCTTCGGAGCCATCATCGTCCGCGTCCCACCTGCCGACTGGAAACCCGAAGGCTGGGTGCCAAAGGAGCACACGGCGAAGCTCGTCACCACCGCCAGCGTCTCCGTGGACACCGCGTGGAAGACCCCGCAGTTCTGGATGCTCTGGGTCGTCCTTTGCATGAATGTCAGCGCCGGCATCGGCATCCTCGGTCAGGCATCCCCCATGATTCAGGACATGTTCAAAGTCACCCCCGCAGCAGCGGCGGGCTACGTAGGCCTCCTCTCATTGTGCAATCTCGGCGGGCGCTTCTTCTGGTCCTCCATGTCAGATCTCACCGGGCGGAAGGGCATCTATTGCATCTACTTCATCGTCGGAGCCGCCCTGTATGCCAGCGTGCCGTGGACACAGGGACGCGGCAGCGTCACCCTCTTCGTCGTCGCCACGGGGCTTATCCTCACCATGTATGGCGGCGGCTTCGCCACCATCCCAGCCTATCTGAGGGATCTCTTCGGCAGCTACCAAGTCGGAGCCATCCATGGCCGACTCATTACAGCTTGGTCCATGGCCGCCATCATCGGGCCGCAGCTCGTGGACCGCCTCTCCGTGGCCAATAAGAAGACCATGCCTCCCGAGCAGGCCTACAACTCCATCTTCCACCTCATGGTCGGTCTGCTCATCGTCGGCCTCATCGCCAATCTCCTCGTCCGCCCCGTGGACCCCAAACATCACCTCAAAGACAGCGCCAAAGCCTGATCAGCCATGAAAGCCATCCTCCTCCTTATCGCCTGGACCTGGGTCGCCCTGCCGCTCGGCTGGGGTGTGTATCAGTCCGTGAAGAAATCCCAGCCCCTGTTCGGCGGGGCGGCGGAAGTGAAGAAATGACCCGGGCAAGAATCACACTTTTCAGTCAACCATCCGCACTCCGAGAGTTGGGGGGCCTGAGTGCTGCTGAATTGAAAGTCTGCGATCCCAAAGACTCAGAAGACGAGTGCTTCAATCTGGCCGCCATAGCGTTGGCAGAGGGTCTGTGTTTCCTCGGGGGTCAGAATCATGAACGCAGTGGAGAGGGCGTCTGAAAGGGCGGCGGATGGGGCGAGGGCGTAGCTGCGCTGGGGTTGCACGGGGACGGGCTGGAGGCTGCGCGGGTCCATGAGGTGCGCTCCCTGGACCTGAAAGCCGCTGCCGCTGAGGGCGCGGTCGCGCAGGGAGAGGGCTTGGGCACCGTCGGCGAGGGTGATGTCCCAGGCTTCGCGGCCGGGGGGCGGGCTGAGGGCGAGGAGTGTGCTGTCCCCAGCATTGAGGAAGGCGCGGGTGATACTCCAAGACTGGAGGATTTCGGCGGCTTGGTCGAGTGCATAGCCTTTGCCGACGGCACCGAGATCGAAGACCATGTGGTCGGCATGGACGGTGACGAGGAGCTCGGATTCATTGAGCTCGAAGTGCTGGGTGCCGATGCTCTGGCGGGCGAGTTCGAGCTTCTCAGGATCGGGGATGCGGAGGCTGCCATCGTCGCTGCGCCAAAGCTGCATGAGGGGGCCGATGGTGATATCAAAGGCACCGTTGGTTTCCTGCCAGACGGTCTTTGCCAGGCTGAGACAGTCCCAGGTGGCGAGGGAGACGGGCAGGCTCTGGCCGGAGGTGAGCTGGTTGAGCCGCCAGATGTCGCTGCCAGTGCGGAAGCGGCTGAGCTCGTCTTCGAGGCGGTCGATCTCTTTGAAGACGGCCTCGGCGGCCTGAGATGCGTAATCGGCGTCGATGTCTTCCTGGGCGATGATGACCTCGAAACTGGTGGCCATGGCGTCATGGCTGTAGCGGAACATCGGGGGCTCGCCGCTCATGGAGGATCAGGGCTGGGTGCCAGGGAGTGGCATGGGCATCCCTGGGAGGACGGGTAAACCGGGGCCGCTGGGGGTCAGGGTGGGCGCGGCATTGAGGGTGCCTGCGGGCGGGGCGATGGGGACTGTGGACTCGGGGGCGGGTGCGGCTGGCTGGATGACGGGAGCGACGGGCTGTGGCTCGGGGGCAGTCACCTTTTGGACAAGGAGGGTGAGGTAAACGCCGGGGCGAAGGCCGTAAGGGCCGCTTTCGGAGTAGCTGGCGGCTCGGTCGCCCAGAGCGGTCTTGAGTTGGGTAAGCTGCTCAGCTTCGACGATGATGACTGGGGAGGTGAGCTGGGAGGGGACTTCCATCTGGTAACCGATCTTGGTGAGGGTGCGCCAGTACCAAGGCAGGGGCCAGCCAGAGTCGCGGTTGATAACCTGGGCACTGAAGGTTTCGCCCCTGTCAGCGGCGATGGTCTTCACTTCATTAACGAGGCGGAGGAGATCTGTGGTGGTGTGGGAGTAGGCGTAGGGGTTGCGCTGGTCGGCGCGGTATTCATCGTTGACGAATTTTGTCTGCCAGCAGGAGAACCAGAGACCGCTGCTGATGGCGACGGTGAAGAGCAGATGACTGATGCGCCCGGTGAAGATCGTCCAGAGCCAGCCTGCGCCTGCGCCAGCGAGGAGGGTGAGGCTGTGCTGGGCGCTGAGGATGCACCAGGGGGTCTTGTAACTGAGCAGGGAATACACGCCGATCAGGGCGAGTGTGTACACAGAGAGGAAGACGAGGAGGGCCTGACGGGCGGTGTTTTTAAATTCGCCGACGAGGGCGTAGATCATGCCGACAAGGCCGAGGGCGACGATCATGGCCTCACTCCAGACGAGGCCGTCCTTTTGATAAATGAGGAGGGTGAGGTAGTAGTGCCAGGGCTTCTCGTGGCCGCTGCCTTCGCTGCGCTCGAAGTAGTGGCCGAAGGTAAAGAAGCTGTCCTGCACGGCCTGCCAGTCGCGGAAGCCGCCGGAGTAGGAGGCCACGGAGACGAGGAGGGCTGGGGCGAGCACCCAGAGCCAGGGAGCGGAGACGCCTTTCTTCGAGCGGGAGGAACTGAGGCTGAGGCTGTTGCTCTTCCTGGGCTGGAAGTCGCCGATGATGACACGGGCGACGATCCAGCCGGCGAGGGCGGCACCGACATTGATGATGAAGGTTTCTTTCGTCGCATGGGCGAAGCCGAGGGCCATGCCACCGAGGATGAGCCAGAGGCGCCCGCCGCTCTGGGAGAAGCGCCAGAAGCAGCCGAGAGTGAGCATGATCAGCAAGGTGAGCTGCATCTCCATGATGAAGTAGCGGCTGTAATAGACCATCATCGGCGAGACAGCGGTCATCAGCATGGCGAGTGCGGTACCGAGCCGCCCCAGAGGGCCGGCGAAGAGCAGCGCACTGAGCATGACGCCAAATCCGGTGAGGGCGACGACGAGACGGAGATCGCCATCCGTCCAGGTGGAAGGATCTCCCCAAGCGGTGAATTTGCCCCAGGTGGAGGTGACCTGATGCAGCGCTGGACCGTGGTAGTCCTTTGGGTCGTATTCGAAATGCCCATCCTGCCAATAATCTGCCAGCTTCATGCCTAGGATGGCCTCGTCGGCGTGCATCGGGCGGCGATCCAAACTGGGCAGACGGTAGAAAAAGCCCAGTCCCACGGCCAGAAAGGCGAGGACGAGAAAGGAGACGATGGAGATGCTGACCTCTTTGCGTGGAGCCATAGGGGGGCGCGCATGATGGCGGCATCTGGGCGGAGCGCAAGCGGGGGAGTGAGGGGTGGGGCGTTCAGCCGGGCTTCAGAAATACTTTCAAGCCTGAGTGAAACATCGGGTGAAGTGACGAGAAAAACTCGTCACCGAGCTTGACGCTGCGCGTGGGGGGGTATTCTCCGCCCTTCCCCATTTGCCGATGACCGATCTCTCCCCCCAAACCCAGAAAGCCGATGTGCTACTTGAAGCTCT